>JAAUQQ010000469.1 GCA_012032745.1 Synechococcales cyanobacterium RM1_1_8 | reverse complement strand
GGGGGAAATTTCCCGGTAGACATCGCCAAGCTTGAGGCCCAGTTCCTGCTCGATGATGCTGAAGGCGAGGGGCGTGGGGAAGGGGGGAGCTGATCCTGGAGTTTGATCAGCTCATCGAGAAAGTCGGGCTTGATCAGGTCAGGGCGGGTGGAGAGGGCCTGGCCGATTTTGATGAAGGTGGGGCCTAGGCGGGTGAGGATCTGGCGCAGGTGGCGGGCCCGCTGAGGCTGGTTGCGGGTCTCCAGGCCCCAGGTTCGATCCCACAGCAGCAGTGCTACAAAGCCGATGAAGTTCCAAAAGATCCACAGCGCTCGGAAAAGCGGCTGCCAGAGGCGGGGGCGGTAGTAGCGGGCGATCGCCCCTGCATCGTAGTACCGCAGCTGTTCGAGATCGATGGAAGGTAGGGCCATTGGGTTTTGGGTTTCACCTCAGGGCAAACAAATAGCAGGGGATCAAGCCCAGCCCAGCAAAAAGGCCGGTTTCCCACCTCTAAATCTTAACTAAGCGTAATCCTACTGTAGGAAACTACATTGAAACCTTAGGATTTTCTGGTGAATTGCCAAGACTTGATCCCCGAGGGGCATCAGCCCGCCGCTGTGGCTGCCGCTGCTGCTCCGTCCGTTCTTGATCCCGTTTCTGGACTTGTTCCTGGATCTTCTGACGATTTGGCCCCCGAGTTAGATCCCGCTTTGGATCCCAATTTGAATCAAACCGCCAAGCCGCTGTTCGACCAGCTCCAGCGCTGCGCCCAGCGCTCCACCGCAGCTTTTCATACGCCGGGCCACAGGGGAGGCGTAGGGGCAGCCCAGGCCCTGGGGCAAGCCTGGGGCCTAGACATGCTGCGGGCAGACCTGCCGGAGCTGCCGGAGCGTGGATAATCTGTTTGCCCCGGCGGGGTGATTGCAGCAGCCCGAGGGCTTAGCGGCCCAGGCCTTTGGGGTCAGACCGCACCTGGTTTTTGGCCAATGGCTCCACCGCCGGGGTGGTGGCTGGGATCCTGGCCACCTGCGGGCCGGGGGGATGGCATTATTTTGCCCGGACGGTCCATCGCTCAGTGATTTCAGGGCTGGTGCTGAGCGGGGCCAGGCCGATTTTTGTCCAGCCGGAGTTTGATCCGGCTTCGGGGCTGGTGGGCGGTTTGACGGCGGCGGCGGTGGCGCGGGCCTTGGAGCAGGCTTTGAATCAGGCCAACGCCGATGTAGATCGACGGATCCCGATTAAAGCCGTGCTGCTGGTGTCGCCCAGCTATGAGGGCGTTTGTGGGGAGACGGCGGCGATCGCCCATCTCTGCCACCGCCACAACCTGCCCCTGTTGGTAGATGAAGCCCACGGCCCCCACTTCGGCTTCCACCCGGCGCTGCCCCCCCGAGCCCTCTCCCTGGGCGCAGACCTGGCGATCCAATCCACCCACAAGGTGCTCTCTGCCCTAACCCAGGCCGCCATGGTGCATCTGCGGGGCGATCGCCTCGACCCCGATCGCCTCAGCCAGGCCCTGGCGATGGTGCAGTCCACCAGCCCCAACTACTTATTGCTGGCATCCCTGGACATGGCCCGCTGGCAGATGGCCAACCAGGGAGCGGCGCTGATGGCCCAGACCCTGGACTTGGTGAAGGATGTGCGGGCTCGCCTGCGGCGGATTCCCGGCCTGGGCGTTCTGGAATTGCCCCCAGGCCGTCCCGGTTTTGTGGCCCTGGATCCGACCCGCCTAACGGTGGAGGTCAGCGGCCTGGGCCTGACGGGGTTTGAGGCCGATGAAATTTTGAATCGAGACCATGGGGTGGTAGCAGAATTGCCCGCTCTGAGGACGCTGACATTTATTTTTAGCTTGGGCAATCGGGCGGTGGATGGCGATCGCCTCGTCCAGGCCTTTCGGGCCTTGGCCGCCGACCGGGGAGCGGCTGCGGTTGAATCAGGCAGCTTTGGGATGATCGGAGCGATCGCCCCCCAGCCCCCTATCACTGCTTCCAGCGGCCCCAGCCCTCACCCCCCGCGAGGCCTTCTATGGCCCCCAACAAACCGTGGCCGTGGTTTCGGCGATCGGCCAGCCCAGCGCCGAAACCATCTGTCCCTATCCCCCCGGCATCCCGGTGCTATTGCCCGGTGAAATCATTACCTCGGAGGCGATCGCCTATTTGCAGCAGATCCAAGCCCAGGGGGGGGCGATCGCAGGCTGTAGCGATCCGACGCTGCAAACCCTGAGGATTGTTGGGCCGGGTTGAGGGTCTGGGGAAAGACAATACCTCGCTGGACTAGCCCTTCTCACCGCTCAAAATAAACGTGGGATTGACGGCGCTAAAACTTTGGCGAATGCCCCGGCGCTGTAGCCGATTAATTGCCGATTGCACGACTTCGATATCGCGCGCTTGCAGCTCCGCCAGGAATTCAGAAATGGCATAGAGACCCTCCAGACTAGATGTGGTGGCGACGATGCGGCCCCCAGGGCGGGTGTAGTCCCAGGCCGATCGCAGCACATCCTGAAGCGGCTGCCCCCCTTCGATCAAAATGCAGTCGGGCAGGCTGCGATCGACCAAACTGCCCCCCGAGGGAGCGGCGATCGCTCCCAAACAATCCGGCGCGCTGCCCTCCACCACCGACACATTCTTGACCCCAAACCGCTGACAATTGCGACGGATCAGCCCCGCCACCTCCTCATCCCGCTCAATCGCCACGATCTGGCCCCCCGGACAGAGCTGCCCCACCTCTACCGGAATCGTCCCCGTCCCCGCCCCGATATCCCACAGCACCGCATCGGGCCGCAGCCGCAGTTGGGCCAAAATCAACATGCGCACCTCCAGTTCGGTCATGGGAATGCCCGGCAGGCGCTCAAAGCGATCGTCGGGAATACCGGGGGTGCAGTAAGGCCAGAGCGGATCAGCCATTGCGGAAATGCCAAAGAACAAAAGACGATAAAAGCAGAACGCGACTCGAAAACCGGCGTGACTTGAAAACCGGCGTGACTCGAAAACCGGCGTGACTCGAAAACCGGCAACACCAAAACACCCAGGCTAGCAGCCCAGCGTATTGGCCCAGCCTGCCACGTTGCCTCCACCCATCCCAGAAATCAACGATTAACAACATTTTTCAGAACGCCCAGGGAAATGTGCCAAAGTGACCTGGCGGGTGCTGAACGCCCAACCAATCCTGAACTTTAAGCTTTTCCCCAGATCCCCCCACAGATCCCCCTATGCCTTGGTTGCGCATCCTCAGCGGAGTTGTTGTCAGTGTTCTGGGGTTGGCGTCAGCTTGC
>JAAUQQ010000063.1 GCA_012032745.1 Synechococcales cyanobacterium RM1_1_8 | reverse complement strand
GTACCGGAGAAGATTTTTCGTTGTGCGACTGGATATTCGCGATTTGCTCCCTATCGGTCGCGCTCCGCTACACCACCAACCAAGCCCGCGAGGCTATGCTTGGAGCACTGCGAAGATTTCTGGTAGATGCCGAGGGCGACGGGGATGGCGTCGAGGGCGATCGGCTCCGCTGGGGCGGCGCTGGCCAGAACTTGGTCGATGTAGGCTTTGAGTTCTTCCTGTTCGTAGTATTTCTGGAAGGTGTTGCGGCTGGTGATGATGCCGTCTTCGTAGGCGACGAGTCCTCGGCTGCGATCGTCGATCAGGACTTGGGCAGAAACGATCAGGAGGTGGTTGGTGAGGCTCCAGGCTTGGAGGAGAGCTTGGTGGCGCTCTTGCGGGTCTTCGATGACGTTGATGACGTAGCCGAGGTTGATGATGTCTGCGGCTTGGGGGGGCTGGTTGGGGCGGTAGTAGGGGTCCCAGCCGTTGCTGGTGAATCCTTTTTGGCTGAGGCGTTTGATGTCGCCGCCGTGGCCGCAGCCGTAGTCGAAGAAGCGGGTTTCTGGGGTGAGGAGTCCGGCTTCTAGGGCGAGGCGGACGGGTTTGGAGAGGGCATTGCGGTGGATGGCGGCGCGGTGGCGATCGATCTGCGGGGTTGTGGCAGCCGGGAGGGGGGAGCGATCGCGGCTGGAATGCTGAGGAGAAGGATGGCTGTTTGGAATTGGGCCAGTGGGAATTGGGCCAGTGGGAATTGGGCCAGTCTTGTTCGGGCTAGGGTTGGGCAGGGGGCAGGCGAGGGCGTGATCGATGATTTCGATGCGGTGGCTGCTGAGGCGGTTGCGCCAGCCGTTGCGGGTGCCGATGGTGCGGCTGTCGTTGAGTAAGCCCAGGGCATCTTGCTGGCGGGTGAGTGCTGCGAAGCTGCCGTAGCGGGGGCGGTAGCTGAGTTCGCCGGTTTGGAGCTGGATTTTGATGCTGCTGTGGAGGGCGGGGTGGGGATCGGTGAAGAAGTCGGGATAGTGGAGGTAGGAGAGGGCGGGCTGTTCGAGGCTGAATGGGATGGGACGGAGCCTGTGGGGGATGTGCTGGTGCCGAAGGTTTATAGCAGCGGGTGGGTGCAGCCGCTTTTGTTTGAGGAAGTGTAATGATAAGTATGGGACCGCTTATCAATCGGTTTAGCAAGCGTCGTTGGTCCAGTGGTCGGAATAGGAACGGGTGGGAGGGGAAATACTGAGATGCAAATTACAATTGAGATTCCTGATGCCATTGCCCAGCGTCTTCAACTTCATTGGAGTAATCTGAGGCGCAAGATTCTGGAGCTGCTGTTTCAGGCCGCGCAGCAGGCTGAGTTGGTCAGTTCTGCAGAAGCAGATGCTGTGCTGGAGCAAGCGGTGACTGATGCACCCGCTTCGGAGGTGCTGGATTATATGGAGCGGCAGGCCACTTTATATTCAGCGCAGCGAGACGCTCTTACTCAGAGGTATTTGGGTCAGTACCTGCTGTTCGCGGATGGGCAAGTGCTAGATGCTGATCGGAATTTTGAGACTTTGATTTTGCGTGCCTATGCAGAGACAGGGCCTCGGGATGTTTTTATTCAACAGGTTGGCAGTGAGGATGTAACCTCAATGATTCGCACTCCGTTGCTATCTCGGGCATTTTGATGTTGTAGGCATTTATCGATTCAGGTGTCGCTTGGAGGAGTCGCAGCGATCGCGATTCCCTATGTGGTGGGTATGGTGTTTGATCGCTATGAGTTGAAAGCCTGTAAGGTCTTCGGCTGTGCTAAACATGAGTTGGGAGAGACACCGTTGGTGGGTCGAGATGTGATGAATCGTTATCGCATTGAGTTCAATGGGCCAAGTCTTGAGTTTGAGATTTTTTAGCAGTTGGCGATATGTTGACAAGCACAGATGCTGAGCAGTTAGGGTATTACTCCACAAGATTCAACCGCTTACGCGTGAATCGTTCCTATGGAATAGCACCGCACAAGCCCATTTTGTTGCTAACAGTTATTCATCTCATAAAGAGTCGTGAAATTGAAACAAATAGAATTTTCTTGTCTCAGCAACTAATCAAATCGTTTCTGGAGACTTGGCTCTATTTGGGCTCGGAAACCCATAATCCTGAAATTTCTCTACCATTTTTCATCTTAGAGGTGATAAATTTTGGCACTTTGTACCTCGTCCTGGATTCAGAAAGGTCTTGAATTCAAAGATAAAACTCAAGACCTTCGCGGAGGTTAAGCGAGCCGTAAAATACGCCTATCTTGATGACTGCCTGTTTCAGTTTCTATTGAATCCTCCAATTCGAGATAGTCTAGAGATGGTGCTAGTCAATCGCTGGTTTTCGGCCTTTAAAGCCGAGTATCAGCAGCTTTGCTCAGTGAGAGCCACTCAGGGAAAGATCGTTCACCCCCTTCAACTCGCAAACCATGACAGCGAAAGATCTCGGCTACTACTGCAAAAAATTCGAGAAGCTCAGTGTCAATCGACAGAAGGATCGCGGCGAAGCGCCCCATAAGCCGATCTTACTCCTGACAATTCTTGAATTGATCGCCCAGCACAAAATTGAGCGCAATCAGATTGAGCTATCTCCTGAGTTGATCGCCACGTTTTTGAAGTATTGGGGCCATTTAGTGACAACGGAGCATCAATCCACCATTGCTCTCCCCTTTTACCATCTGACAGGCGATCGCTTCTGGCACTTACAGCCCAACCCCGGCTATGAACAGATCAAAGTCACCAGCATCAAAGCCCTGCGCCAGGTCTATGCCTACGCCTATTTGGATGCTGAACTATTCAGCTTAATTCAGCAATCACCAGCCCGAGAAGTATTGGTTCAGCAACTATTCCAGCGATGGTTTCCCAGCGCAAACATCCAGTTTGAAAACCTGTATTCAGTCGATGCCTTTGAATCACAACAATTGCGGCTATTTGACTCAGGAGGCTCTGTGTATAGCCTTGAGCAGTTAAAGCTGGAGAGTGAAGAGCAGACAGTCGTCAGAAGCGCCAGCTTTCGAACTGGGATCATTTAGTTGTATGAGCATCACTGTGCCCTCTGCCATCTCCAGGTCGTCAGTTCCCGTGGGCAATTCATTGTGGATGGGGCTCACATCAAGCCCTTTGCCAAGTTCCGGGACGATCGCCTCCGCAACGGTCTCTCCCTGTGCAAAAATCACCACTGGGCTTTTGATCGGGGGTGGTTTGGGATTGATGATGATTATCGGTTAGTGGTGCCCCGCGATCGCATCCGCGAGGCAGCCCCCGCAGGAACCCAAACCATGCAGGATTACCATGGCGAATTGATTCTGCTGCCATCGCGAACGGACTATCACCCGGACCCCGAAGCCTTGCAATGGCATCGAGAACATTGGGAAATCGCCTAGTACAACAAGGCGGAAGTTTATAGGCTATTCCTAAGCTACCCTCATCCCCCTTCGGCAAGCTCAGGACATCGCCCAGCCCCTTCTCCCCGCTGTTGGTTTTTTTGGGGGGGGGAGAAGGGGAGCCGGATTGAAGTCCCTCTCCCTCTACCTGTCCCTCTACCTGTCCCTGAGCGTAGCCGAAGGGGGGGGAGGGCAAAAAAACAAAATGTAGGGTGAGGGTAGCTAAATTTATGGCCCATTCCCTTAGGCAATGGCTTAGCGAAAGAATCCGGCTGGTATGGCTCAATCAATCCAGCTATCCTCTTAGGCCCTGATTTTGAAGGCAAGTCCGAAGCAACGAGCTTCTCCCAGCCCTCTAGGATCGCCCCTTTTGACGACTGTGACGACACCATTGTGGATGATTCCCAGGGCTTGAGTAGCGCCATTTGCGCACCGCCCATCATCGATCTGGTCTATGACATTCAGCCGTTTTCTGTCTCCATTGATAGCAGCACTGGCTTTGGCCTCAGCGGAGCTGTGGGCTATCGCTTCAATCGAAATTTCAGAACAGAATTGGAGCTGGGCTACAACCGCAACACCATCAATCAGTTGGAGGTGAGCGACATCACCATAAATCTATCCAATGATTTTGCCTACCCTACCCTAGCCCTACCCATTCCCTTGAGCGTCACCTATCCTGGCTTCAAAGCGGATTTGGATGGCAAGCTTGAAACCTGGACGGTCATGGCCAGTGGCTATTGCGACATCGACACCAACCGCAACTTCAAGCCCTACCTCGGTGGTGGCATTGGCATTGCCAATCTCTCTGCGAGCGGCATCAATGCCGATATCCCAGGGCTGAACCAACGTCTTGAGCTCAACGATAACAGCGCCAGCTTCATTTTTCAGGTCAAAGCTGGGGCAGCTTATCAAATCAGCGATCGCGGCCTTGTCTCCCTCGGCTACCGTCTCCAGAGCTTGCCGGGGCAAAGCTTTGAGGCGGATGGGATTGAGTTTGATTCGCAGACGGTATTGACCCATGCGATCGAGTTTGGTGGCCAATATCAGTTTTAAGCTGACCTCCTGGCTGTAACCCCCACGGGACGGCTGCGACAAAGCAACAAGGGAACCAATCTGGTGCGCTTTCAAATTGGTCCTGCTGCGATCGATGGCCTGTTGGATGAGGCGGTGAAGCTCGGGGCCAGCCGCATTGATGGAGTGAGCTTGGTAGCCTCTGATGAGGCGATCGCCCAAGCAGAAACTACTGCGATCGCCCAAGCGAGCCAGCAGGCCCCCCATCAGGCCGACTCAGCCTTAGGCTCACCTCAGTTGCGCCAGCAATTATTGACATCTTGGCGATGCATTTTGTCTCCGTACTTTGATAGGATAGCCTCGTTTTAGAATAAATCAGCCCCGACTGAAAGTGCTGCACTATCTGTGGCCATAGGTCGCATAAAAACGATTTTGAAAGATTTCATCGGGATCGTATTGGCGTTTGAGCCGGAAAAAAGCCTTTGCCTGGGGATAGCGCGGTGGAATTGATCGAGGCTGGCATGAAGGCGGTAAGGCAAGTAGTAGCGGCCTTGGAGGGCGATCGCCGCTTCCACAAGTTCCTGGGTGAGGGCTTGCATTTTTACCTCGTCGGTAGCATTACGCTGTTGATGAAACAACATAACGAGACCAATCATTTCGCGATTGCTATAGCGCAAAAAACTATCGGGGTCAGGATTGACATGGCGCAGGGTAATGTTGAGTAGCTCGATGTCATGACTAGGCATGATTCTCCTACATTGTTCGAGGAAGGCTTGGAGGTTGTCGGGCGGGATAAAGTATTCATGCAAAATCTCAGTGTTCGCCTGTCGCCGATTCTCAAAAAGCTGGAAGAACGGTTGAGGATTTGGTTACGGCTCTGGAGATCGCCTACTGCTTCACCCTGGAGCTTTTCCAGTTGCCAGCGCAAGTTCTTGCCATAGTCACTGCCAATGCTGCCGCGAAAGACGACGCGAGCCAGGCCCAGGGGGTAGGTCTCGTCGAGGGAATAGGGTTCGGGGTGGATCGGAGAGGTTGTTGGGGAATGGGTTGTGGGAGTGGCTGGAGAATGACTGGGAGAACTGCTTGGGAGATTTGCTGCTGGGCTCTCTAGGGGCAGACGGTGGTAGGTTGTGAGGATCGCTTCTTGCAAAAAATGGTCCGGAGTAATCGAGAGACGACCATAAGCCAGACCAACGGAGGCCGGATCTCGATTCAGCTCAGGGGCTGGAGTCTCTGCGAGGGAGGCCTCTCGACTAGATGTATCATCAACCGCATGTCCCAGCGCAGATCCAGGCTTAGGGCCAAGGCCAGATTGACCTGTTGAGCTGAAGCCAGGTACCCGCTGTCGGTAGCGCTCGGCGTAGTCTGCGCTGCTCATGATCTCTTGTTCGGCGCGATAGAGTTCATTGGGCACGACTGCCAAATCCACATCCAGCACAATGCCAAACAGACCATAGCCCCCCAGTACGAGGGAAAACAACTCTTGATTGACTTGGCGGGAGCATTGGATAATGCGGCCATCGGCTAGCATCAGGCGCAAGCTTTCGACGGTGCTCGCGAAGGGCGAGTAGTTGTGCTGCCATCCATGGGCGTTGGCGCTGAGGGTTCCACCGATGGAGAAGTCATTGTTGGACTGCATTACAGCGACAGAGAAACCCTGGTCATTGAGGAAAGGGATCACATCGGCCCAGGTCGCTCCGGATTGAACCGTGAGGGTGCGGCGATCGCGGTCAAGCTGCATTTGTTTAAATGGGGTCATGTCCAGGGCGATGCCTTGGGCCTGAAGGGTTTGGCCGCCCATGGTATGACGAGAGCCTGCTGGAGTCAGCGTTGTGCCTTGAGCTTTAGCCTGTTTGAGCAGCGATCGCAACTGGCCTACCGCCTGGGTCCAGTTGCTTTCGAGTACCACGACCTTCATGGGGGTGGCGTTGAGGTGGCTGGCATCATCAACGTTGCCCTGGGGAAGTGGCAGACGATCGTCGAGATCGCGCACTGCTGTTAATGCTAAATGTGTAGCCGGTCGAGCAATCACCGCTAAGCCAATGCTCAGTAAAGCAATTGGGAGAATCAAACTGACCTTGGCGCGATCAGACCAAGACCAGTTTCGCGTGGGGATTGTCATGCTCAAGTGGAAACTTATCTATCTAACTTTAACAGCGGATGTATCAAAAACGATAACCAAGACCGTGATCTCCTAAAGACCCGCGACAATCCTAAGCAAGTCACTCAATCACTGCCCCGGCAGCCTTGCTTCCATGAATCGTAACCTTGCCCCCGCCCTACTCGTTGCCTTGTTCACTGTCGTTTTAGTCTTGGCCACAGGCCTGTTCATGCCTGCCCTAGGGCGCTCTACAGCCATGCCCAGTCTGGCCTCCATGCCCCGAACCCTCAGCGTTGCGGGCCAGGGCTTTGTCGATATTCCTAAAACCGTCGCCCAGGTGCAACTGGGGGTAGAAACCCAGCAAGAGACTGCCGTGGCCGCCCAGACAGAAATTGCCCAGCGCTCCGCCGCAGTAGTGCAGTTGCTGAAGCAAAAGTCTGCGGTCAAGAAGCTCGATACCACGGGGGTGACGTTGAATCCGGTTTATAGCTTTAAGGACAATGAGCAGAAGCTGACGGGCTATCAGGGCACCAACCTGGTGCGCTTTCAAATTGATCCTGCTGCGATCGGCGGCCTGCTGGATGAAGCGGTGAAGCTGGGGGCCAGCCGCATTGATGGGGTGACCCTGGTAGCCTCTGATGAGGCGATCGCCGAAGCCGAGAATAGCGCGATCGCCCAGGCCACCCAGCAGGCGCGCCGTCAGGCCGACTCAGCCCTGGGCTCGCTCCAGTTGCGCCAGCAAGAAGTCGTTGCCATCCGCATCAACAACGCCGCCCCGCCCCAGGGCAATGATCTGCTTCTGCATCAAGAATCGGCTATGAGCTTGGCAGACCCCATGCCGAAAGCGGCATCCCCCATCGTGGCGGGAGAGCAGCGGGTGGCGGCGGTGGTGACCTTGCAGGTGCGCTATTAAGCGGTGGGATTGGAGAATGAGGTAGCGCTATTTCGTAAAGTAAGGATGAAGAATAATTGCCATTATGCAGAACCTTGACCAGGCATTTCCTCTACAATCAAGCCTTTTTCTCGCCTGAGTTCGACAGCCACAAAGCGCCCTCACCCCCAGCCCCTCTCCCAACTGTGGGCGAGGGGAGAAACAGCCGAAACCCTCGATGTTCCGTTCGGTCCCCCTTCCCCCAATTTCGAGGGCAAGGGGTTAGGGGATGGGGCCAGATTTTAGAGCAACAAGCCAGACTATTCCTTTCTGGGCTACAGGAACCGGAACTCACCTCCGATATCGCTGAACAGACAATCAAACTTAGGAAAAACTACAAGATAAAATTGCCAGATGCTGCGATCGCGCCACGGCGCTCATCCACGAGTTAATACTCATCACCAGAAACACCAGCGACTTCTGCAAAATAGCAGGGCTGGATATCATCGCCCCCCTTACCTGAACCCATAGCAAGCCTCCTCAATCCACGCCCTCAATCGGCGCAAAGCCCTGCCGCTGCACATTCTCCGTCACCGTGCGCGGGTCGAGGAACTGCTGGAGATAATCCGGCCCACCCGCCTTCGAGCCGACGCCGGAGAGCTTGAAGCCACCGAAGGGCTGCCGCGCCACGATCGCCCCCGTAATCGTCCGATTGATATACAAATTCCCCACCTCAAACTCCGCCTCGGCTTGGTCAATGTGGGACGGCGTGCGGGAGTAAAGGCCGCCGGTCAGGGCAAAATTTGTCCCGTTGGCGATGTCCAGGGCTTGGTCAAAGGTCTCGGCTTTGATCACGGCTAGGACCGGGCCAAAGATTTCTTCCTGGGCAATGGTGGATTGGGGGTCCACGTCTTTGAAAATCACCGGCCCGACAAAATAGCCTTCCTCTGGCGCGGGCAATTCCAGGACTAGGGTGGCTTCTGCTTTCCCTTTGGCAATGTACTGGCGGATATTTGCCTGGGCGGCGGCATCGATCACCGGGCCAACTTTGGTGCTGGGGTCGATCGCGTTGCCAACGTTGAGGGACTTAGTTGCCTCCACAAGTCGATCCACAAAGGTCTCATAAATCGAGGCCATGACAATCACCCGCGAACAGGCGGAGCATTTCTGGCCGCTGTAGCCGAAGGCGGAGTAGACCACCCCTGACACGGCTTGATCCAGGTCGGCGCTGGCATCGACGATGATGGCGTTTTTGCCCCCCATTTCCGCGACGACGCGCTTGAGGTGCTTTTGTCCCGGCTGCAAGATCGCAGCGTCAGCGTAGATTTGGCAGCCCACTTCCTGGGAGCCGGTGAAGACGATCATGTGGATGTCTTTGTGCTTGACCATGTGGTTGCCCACGGTGGAGCCGCGACCGGGGACGAATTGGAAGACGCCTTTGGGAATGCCCGCTTCCACGAGGATTTCGCTGATTTTTGCAGCGATCACAGCGGTGGGAGCAGCGGGTTTGAGCAGGGCGCAGTTGCCCGTGACCAGGGCCGCGACGGTCATGCCCACGGGGATGGCGAGGGGGAAGTTCCAGGGGGAGATGACGAGGACGATGCCCTTGGGACTGTAGCGGTAGCGATCGCGTTCCCCCGCCACGTCATAGTCAATTTCCTGATCCAGCCGCTCCATTTCCGCAGCGTAGTAATTGCAAAAATCCACCGCTTCCGAGACTTCCGCATCGGCCTGGGGCAGGGGCTTGCCGCCCTCGAATACCATCCAGGCATTTAGCTCATGGCGGCGTTGTTCTAGCAACTCTCCGGCTTTACGGATGATGTTGGCGCGTTGGATGGCGGGGGTTCGCTTCCAGGTGGCGAAGGCGGCTTTGGCAGCGGCGATCGCTTCATCAGCTTGCTCAATGTCAATCTGCCCGACGCTGCCCACCACTTGGGAGGGCTTGCAGGGATTAACCGAATCCAGCTTGGTATCGGTCTGTCGGATCTCGCCGTTGATCAGCGGACCATAGGTCTTTCCCAGTTGCCGACGCACTTCATTCAGGGCGGCATTGGCATCATCGCGGAGGGTGGCGATCGCATAATCCGTATCCTCCGCAGGCTCAATCCGCGTCACCGGATCAGACTCAGATGTAATCGGTGTGGGCACAACCTTGTCGCTATCGGCATCCCCTTCCCCAAAGCTGGGAATCGCCAGCAGCTCATCGGCGGGCACTTCCTCCAGACTCTGGCGCAGGAAGGAGCTATTGGCGGTGTTCTCCAGCAGGCGGCGAATTAGGTAGGCCATGCCGGGAATCAGGTCGCCGTAGGGGCAGTAGACCCGGACGCGGTGACCGAGCTTGACCATGGCCTTGGCTAGGTTGTCCGCCATGCCGTAGAGCACTTGAAACTCGACGTTGCGCGGGGGGACATTGAGGGATTGGGCGATCGCCATCGCCCGCGCCTGGGACCGCACGTTGTGGCTGCCAATCGCCGCGTAGAGATACGCATGGTTCTCCAGCAGGAGCTGGGTCATTCGTTCAAAATTCGCATCCGTCGAAGGCTTATGGTTATAGACCGGCGTGGGCCAGTGGTTCTGCCGCGCCAGGATCGTCTCTTGGTCCCAATAGGCCCCTTTGACCAGACGCACAGTAACGGGATTGCCCCGCTCTTTGGCCCAGTCAACCAGCCCTTGCAGATCCCTGTAGCTGTCGCGCAGGTAGGCTTGGAGGGTGATGCCGATGTCAGTGCGATCGCGAAATTCCGGTTCCATCAGCAACTGCTTCAGTGCCGCTAGCGTCGCATCTTTATAGCGATACTGCTCCATGTCAAAATGCACCGCCACGCCCAATTCCTGAGCTCGGCGCAGCAGCCTGCGGGCCGGTTCCATCACCTTGGCTCGGCTGTTCTCCACATCCAGCGGGTCAAATTGGGAGTAGAAGGCCGTCAGCTTGACCGAGACCTGCACCTTGGACAGCGCCTCGCCCCCTGCCTGGTCAATCTGCTCAACCTTGGACCATTTGCGGGAAGCCTCTGACAGTTGCTCCATCAACGTGATGTAGGCATTGAAATAAGCCTCCGCCTCCGGCTCCGTAATCACGGCTTCGCCCAGCAGGTCCACCGTGAAGGCCATGGATTGCTTACGCAACTGCTCTAGGCTCTTGAGGGCTTGGGGCAGGGTTTCGCCAGAAATATATTTCTTGGCTAGGGTCTCCACCGCCGTGGACAGCGTGGTCGCTGCGGTCTGGCCCGGCAAAGAATCGCCGCTGGTGAAGTTGAGTAATCCCTTCAGCGCCTGGGGCAGTTCCACGGATTCATCGCCCAGGTATTCCTGGAGGTGGCGGGCAATCTCCGGCTTGGACTTGAGGGCGGGCAGGGCATCGATCAGCCGGAACATCTGCACCCGCAGGCCAGGGTTTTCCATGGTCCAGGCCAGCAGCTTATCGTCCCAGCGCAGTTGGTCCCGCACCTTGGCGAATAGCGATCGCTTCTCCCGGCTCTGGGCGAGGAGTTCGAGGGCAATGGACTTAGTTTTCTCTTCATGGCCATCTCCCAAAGCGGGCTGGGTCGAACTGGAGCGAGAGAGGTTGAGAACCATTGATGAAAAAACTCCTAAATATCGAAGCCCGGTTTTCCGGGCCTTAGCCCATGCCGCAATGGGCGACAAACCAGACAAAAACGAGCCGTACCAAAACGAGCCGTACCAAAACAAACAAAACCCGATGCCAGGGCCGCTGGCATCGGTACAGAAACAGAGCCTGACCTGGCAATCAGAACAACCAAGCCCCATCCGGCCCAGTCATCGCTCCCCCTCGCTTAGGTCAAGTGAACTTTGGCAGCGCCGTTCAGATGCTCCTGGGGCTGGGGCTGGGTCGCAGCAGCCTTGGCCTTTTTACTGCCCGCCGCTTTGGCCCGGCGCTTGTTGCTCTTGGCTGGGGTCGCGGCGGCTCCGGACACCGTGGCGGCAGCCCCGCTCGGAACGGCCTTAGCAGCCTGCCTAGGGGATAGGCCAGCTTCCACCAGCTCACCCTCGGGCAAGGGATTTCTGGCAGAAATTAGCTCTATGGCGCGGCTGACAATCTCGGGCAAAATCACCACCAGACTGCCTTCGGGGGCCTGATCCAAAGCCAGATTGATCGCCTGGGTTTCGTTGAGTTCGACCACATGGGGCCGGACGGCGGGCTCGGTGGGGTTGGCGAGGGCTGCGCCCTGCTCCAGGCCCGCCAAAATCAACTCAGCCACCTCGCCGGGGGCGCGGCCTCGGCGATCGTCATCTTCTTTGATAAAGACTTGGTCGAAAATCTTGCCACAGAGCACCCCGAGTTCGAGGAAGTCTTCGTTGCGGCGATCGCCCGGTGCCCCCACAACCCCAATGCAAGGGCCTTCCCAGTTGGCCACAAAACTACCCAGCGCTGCATAGCTGGCTGGATTGTGGGCATAGTCCACCAGGGCATGGTACTTGCCCAAATTGAACAGGTTCATGCGCCCAGGCGTCTGCTGGGTGGAAGCCCTAAAGCTGCGCAGTGCGGAGCGGATGTCATCGATCGCCACGCCTCGAACAAAGGCCGCCAGGCTCGCCGCCAGGGCATTGGCAATCATAAACGGAGCCTTGCCGCCCATGGTAAGGGGCACGCGGCTGGCTTGCTCGATGCGCATCAGCCAATCCCCCTTGAGGATCGACAAATAGCCCTGTTCATAGACCGCTGCAATGCCGCCCCGTTCCGTGTGGACTCGCACCCGAGGGTTGTCTGGATCCATGGAGAAGTAGGCCACATTGGCATCCACCTTATAGGCCATGGCCGCCACCAGCTCATCGTCCGCATTGAGCACGGCATAGCCGCTAGGGTGGATCGCTTCGGCCACGACACCCTTGAGCTGGGCCAACTGTTCCACCGTGTCGATGTCTCCCAAGCCCAAGTGGTCCGCCGCCACATTCAGCACGACGCCCACATCGCAGTGCTGGAACGCGAGGCCCGATCGCAGCAGTCCCCCTCGGGCCGTCTCCAACACCGCCACATCCACCGTCGGATCCTGGAGAATTACCTGGGCACTCTGGGGGCCAGTGGTGTCGCCCTTCTCAATCAGATTGCCATCAATGTAAATCCCATCGGTGGTGGTGAAGCCCACCGTGTCGTAGGTCTGGCCGAGAATGTGGGCCGTGAGGCGCGTGGTGGTGGTTTTGCCGTTGGTGCCGGTAATCGCCACAATCGGGATGCGCTGGGGGCTGCCGGGGGGAAACAGCATGTCCAGGATGGGGGCGGCCACGTTGCGCGGCACACCCTGGCTGGGAGCCACATGCATCCGCAGGCCGGGGGCGGCGTTGACCTCGACAATGACGCCATTGACGGCCTTGAGGGGCTGGGAAATGTCGGTGGTGACGATGTCGATCCCGGCCACATCCAGGCCGATAATGCGAGAAGCCCGCTCCGCAATCCAGAGGGTCTCGGGGTGGATCTCATCGGTGCGATCCACGGCAACGCCGCCGGTGCTGAGGTTAGCCGTGGCCTTGAGATAGCAGATCTCCCCGGCAGCCAGAACGCTGTCCCGCTGATAGCCCTGGCGCGCCAGCAGCTCATCTGCGGCGCGATCCAAGGCAATCAAGGTGAGCAGATTATCATGGCCTTCGCCCCGGCGGGGGTCGCGGTTTTCCGCTTCGACCAAGGCTTCGATGCTGTCCTGGCCGTTGCCGATGACGTGGGCGGGAATGCGCTCGGCCACGGCAATGACCTTGTGGTTAACCACCAAGACCCGGTGATCCCGCCCCTGGTAATAATGTTCAACAATCACGCCAGTGGAAACGTCCTTGGCTCGGTCGTAGGCGGCTTCTGCTTCCTGCCAGGATTGGATGTCTAGGGTGATGCCCCGGCCATGGTTGCCATCTAGGGGCTTGATCACGAGGGGATAGCCGCCGATGTCGGCGATCGCATCTTCCAGCTCGCTCAAGTAATAAACCACGGCTCCCTTGGGCACCGGAATCCCCGCATTTGCCAGGATCTGCTTAGTGCTTTCCTTGTCGCAGGCCAGCTCCACACTCAAGACATCGCTGTGGCTGGTGAGGGAGGCCTGGGTGCGCTTTTGGTATTTGCCCTGGCCAAACTGGATCAGATTGCGGGTTTCCAAGGCAGTCCAGGGAATGCCCCTGGCTTCCGCTTCCCGCACCAGGGCTTCGGAGCTGGGTCCGAGGGAGGCATCGGCCCGCAAGGTCCGCAGATCTTCTAAATCTTTGTGTAGTTCTGCTTGGGAATAGTGGCCGTTTGTTATGATGCTATTGCATAGTCGGAATGCAGCTCTTGCGGCGTATCGTCCAGCTTGCTCATTTTGGTACTCAAAAACAACCTGGTAAATCCCCGGATCCGAGGTTTCACGGGTACGCCCGAATCCCACGGGCATGCCAGCCAAGGTTTGTAGCTCTAGGGCAACATGCTCCAGGATGTGGCCCATCATGGTGCCTTCCTCAACGCGGCTGAGAAATCCGCCTCGGCAGCCCGGCGAGCAGTGGTGCTCAACCAAGCTGGGCAACGCTTCGACCAACCCCTCATAAAATCCCTCAATCTCGTTGGAGGGAGATTCCGCCAGGGCCTCTAGGTCAAGGCGCAAAAGGATCAATTTGGAGCGGCGAATGCTCCAATAGTTTGGCCCGCGTAGGGTCTGGGTTTTGAGAATTTTCATAGGGATGGGGGCCTTAGGGATGCACCTTTTTCGTTGGACACGGGGAGCGAAACAAGGGGACGGAAAGAACAGTACAGGGCGTCTGAGGTAGGACGACCGATTCAGGGCGAATGAGGTGGAACGGTGGAGTGAGAACGGCTTGGGCAGGATGGTTGAGCTGGGACAGTTGAGACAGAGCGAGGAACACAGAGTAAGGGACAAGAAGGGGAAGCAGAGTCTGAAGCTTAAGGAGCTGCGAAAACCTTCTGTGAGATAGAATCCTACCGCCTTGCTACAGCGGTGAGCGAGGGTATTTATACGGGCTGCTGACGCCGGGGCAGTAGGGTTCGATGCTTGTAGTCATAGCGATCGCCCTGGCGCAACACATGCACTACAAGATTGTGCAACTGAGGGGAGCGGACTGATCCATCGGCTCCCCAGGATCCGTCTGGCCATGGCTGGTATGGGATAGGCCGCCGGGGTCAATCACCGTGATCGAGCCCTTGCCCAGGACGTGAAACGTGCCATCGCTGCCGAACACCGCACAGGTATCCTCATCAATCCCGATGCCCAGCTTGTCGGGGTTGGCCGCGATCGCGCTCATCAAGCGGGCCATGCGGTTGCGGTTGTGAAAATGCTGATCCACCAGCAGCTCAGGCAAAAAACCTAGGCCCGCAGTCAGCTCCACCAGGGAAGGATTGGGAGACTCGCCGCTGCTGCCGCCAGCGATCATGGTTTGACCCATCATCGCCGCCCCGGCGCTGGTTCCCGCTAGGGCAAGGCTGCCCAGGTTGACCCGAGCCTTGATCTGTTCAATCAAGCTGGTTCCGCGAATCAGGTCGCAGAGACGAACCTGATCTCCCCCGGTGACAAAAATTCCAGAACAGTCTTGGAGCAGATCGAGCCAGCGTGCCTCATTGCCCTCGCTGGGGTAGCGGATGTCAAGCACCTGAACCTGCTTGGCTCCCATGTGTTGAAAGATTTGGTAATAGCGATCGCCCACCACCGCAGGCTCACGCGAGGCACAGGGAATGATGCCAATCACGGCATCGCTGCCACCAGCATTTTCAAAAAAGGCAGTGAGTATATCGCGACCGTTGACCTTATCCTCGGCTCCACCAATGACCATCACTGGGTATTGGGTAGAAGTCACCATAGGCTGCTTGACAAGACAGGATTCAATTTTTACCACAGAACTAGCCTATCACCTGATATTGGAGCATTGTCGCTCAAAGCAGCATTGGGCCACGGCGGTCACGCCACGACCTATGGTTTTTACTCCGGGTGGGTCTATTGCACCTCCCTATTTTTCGCAGCACTTTGGCTGTGCTGCAACTCGCTCTTGCTGCATTGATTCAACGATTCTAGCCACTTTATCAAGAAGCCCTGATACAGATTTGTATCTAAAGTAGCGATTTTTGGTGGCGATTTTTTGCTCGTCACAGGATGTCAGGGGCGATCGCTCCCCAAGCTAAAGGCCTCAGCAGCCCCATAGTTGACCCGCCAGCCCAGATCCCGCAGGGAGGAAATCGTCATGGCGCTGAGGGGCAAGGCATCTCCTATCCCTTCCGCATTGGGCGTCATCAGCTCCGCGTCAAACAGCGTTTCATCCCAATGGGTCAGGGAGTCGCGATCCAGGGGAATGGCCGTCGGCAATCCCGTGCCCAAGAGCTCGCCATAGGACTGACCGGCATAGGTTTCAGCCCGGTAGAGCGCCTGGTCTTCATCGACCAAATCATTGCCCCGCTTGTCCCAGATTACGCCCAGCCCCAGGACATGGCCCAGCTCATGGCGCAGGACCGTTTCCAGATAGTCGGGGTTGAGATTGTATTCATCGAGGTAAAGCAGGTTCAGCACCGCCGCACCCTGGACGGGCAGAAGCTGATCTCCGGTGCTGCGAGTAGGACTGGGGGCCAGCGTAGGCCAGAAATGGGTCATCTCGATTGAGGCTGCCATAGAGGCCAATGGCGAGGCTAAAGGGCAGGTCGAAACTGCTGTGGCTAATCACCTGCTCCCAGAAGTCGGCTGCTCGGGCGACCGCCTCCCGTGCCGCGCTGTTCAGTCCCTCTAGGCCAGAGACATAAACCAGATTGATCGAGAAGGCCAGATTGTCCGTCGCGGCGGCTTGAAATTCCGTCGTAATGCTGTATTCAATCGGCTCCAGGCTGGGGTCTTGATCCAAGATGCGGAGGCTGTAGTCACCAGGGTTCAGGAATCGGCGAATCGATTCCGTTTCGACGCCCCGCTCCCATTCCCAGGCCAAGATTTCGCCAGGGTCGATGGAGCCGTTTTGGTTGACATCTTGGATGAGCTGGAGGTCGGCATCACCGCTGAGGCCGCTGAGCTGGGCGGTGAAGACTCCGGTCTGGTCAATGTTGAAGTTGTAAAAGTCGCCGCTGGGGCCAGTTTCCCCGCTGAAGGTTCCGGGGGTGAGGGGGCCTAGGCCGATGACCGGTGAGACCGGCGTGGGCGAGGGAGTCGGGGGGGGGCGTCACGACTGGGGGTCGGCGTGGGGGGCTGGGGTC
>JAAUQQ010000062.1 GCA_012032745.1 Synechococcales cyanobacterium RM1_1_8 | reverse complement strand
GGGTGAGGGGCAAAACTTACGCCCGAGTCTACGAGGTCTTGAGCTTAGGTCTTGAGCTTGGGTCTTAATCTGGAAATTGATTTGAGTTCGAGCTGCCATTTGAACTGACGTTTGAATTAGACCGCTGCCATTTTGACTGCCGACTATCGGCCACCGCTGAATCGAGGTGCATCCTCCAAAACCCTTGGAAATGAAGTGGTTTAGGGGCCTCTCTGTTATGACCGTTAAAAGACTCAAAAAGCCCTCCAATGAAGGGCTGGGATTGCTGCTGGCAGATGTGCTGATCTTGGCCCTGTCGCCCGCGATCGCCCTCACCCTCCGCCTGGATGGAAATCTTGACTGGGGGCGCTATGGCCAAAGCCTGGGAGAATTTACCCTGGTTGCTATGCTACTCAAATTTGCAGCCCTGGGCGGCCTGTCTGTCTATCGCTGTAGCTGGAAATATGCCGGTGCCCAGGAGCTGGGCCGGGTGGCCTCCAGCATTGGCTTGGCCACCGTTGGGGTTACCCTGAGCACCAGCGGCTGGTCGGGGGGGCTTGGCTGGGGGGAGGCCTGCCCCGCTCGTTGTTTTTGCTCGATGCCCTGGTGACGGTGGTGGCGCTGTTGGGGGTGCGGCTTGGGGTTCGCGCCATAACCCGGCGGCTCCAGGCTCCGGGGTGGCTAGCTGCCGGTGCCCAGACTGGCGATGCCCAGACTGGCGGTGCCCAGATCGGCGGTATCCAGGCCAGATCGCAGCCCCCTGGGCACCGTGCTCGCACCCTGATTGTCGGCGCGGGGGAGGCGGGCATGTCCTTTGCCTGTGCCGCCTGGCGCGATTCAAAGTTGGCCTTACATCCCATTGCCTTTGTGGATGATGACCCCGGCAAGCATGGCCTGATGGTACGGGGGGTACCGGTGCTGGGCGGACGGGATCAGATTGCTGAGATTGTTCGCCAAAAGCGCATCGATAAAATCATTATTGCCATGCCAACCGCAGCGGGCTCCGTCATTCGCGACATTGTTCAGCTCGGCCAATCCTTAGCGGTTCCAACGCAAACGCTGCCCAGCATCCACGAAATTATCAATCGCCAGGGCCGGGTGGATCAAATGCGGGAGCTACGGCTAGAGGATCTACTCCGGCGCGAGCCGATTCAAACCGATGTGGAGGAGGTGCATCGCTTCATTCGGGGCAAGCGCATTTTGATCACCGGGGCTGGCGGCTCCATTGGCAGTGAGGTCTGTCGCCAGGTGCTGCGGGCCCATCCCAGCGAAATCATTCTGTTGGGCAAGGGAGAGAATTCCATCTTTTTGATCCAGCAGGAGCTGCGGGGGGCGATCGCCGATCTCCAAGCCCAGCATGGGGCGATCGCCCCGCCCCGCCTGGAAGCCGTGATCGCCGACATCCGCAGCCGCAAACGCTTGGAATATGTCTTTCAGCAATATTGCCCGGAGGTGATTTTCCACGCGGCGGCCCATAAGCATGTGCCCCTGATGGAGCTCAATCCCCCCGAAGCGATTACCGCCAATGTGATCGGCACCAAGAACCTGATCGACCTGGCGATCAGCTACAGCGTGGACCACTTTGTGATGATTTCAACGGACAAAGCGGTCAACCCCACGAACATCATGGGGGCCAGCAAACGCATGGCGGAGATGATTGTCTTGCAGGCAGCGAAGCGATATCGACGCTCCTTCAATGTGGTGCGCTTTGGCAATGTCCTGGGCAGTCGGGGCAGTGTTGTGCCTACATTTCAGCAGCAAATTGCAGCGGGGGGGCCAATTACCATCACCCATCCCGAGATCTGTCGCTACTTCATGACCATTCCCGAAGCGGTTCAGTTGGTGCTGCAATGTGCGGTGCTGGGGGAGGGCGGGGCGGTGTTCATGATGGACATGGGTCAGCCGGTCAAAATTGTGGATTTGGCCAAGGATCTGGTGCGCCTGGCGGGCTTGAGGCTGGGCCAAGACATTGAGCTGACCTTCAGCGGCCTGCGCCCTGGGGAAAAGTTGTATGAAGAACTGTTTGTGCCGGGAGAATGCTACGAACGCACCCGCCACCAAACCCTGTTGACGGTGCCCAATGCAAGCCGTCAACTGCCGCTCAATCTGGATTCAGCGGTGCTCAAGCTGGTGGTGGCGGCCTCGCGCCATGACTATGCAGCCATTGTGGCCCTGCTGAAGTCGAATGTGACGGGCTACCGTCCCAAAGCCAATGGTTTGGGTCGCTATGGTTTGGGGGATGACCTGGAACATCTGGGGAATCTGGGTTTGGCGATCGCCGATGGCCTGGCCTCTCCCGATGGGCCTAGCAGGCCTGCGCCCTTGGATCGACCCGATGCCCCTGCCCTCAGCCATTCCCCCGCCTAGGTCTCCCCGATGACGACAATTCGCCCTTTAGCCCTGCGGCAAAATTTCGCCTGGACCTTTGTGGGAAACGGAGTCTATGCGGTTTCCCAATGGGGAATGTTGGTGCTGTTGGCCAAGCTGGGCAGCCCGGAAATGGTCGGGCAGTTCACCCTGGGTTTGGCCATTACCGCTCCGGTGGTGATGTTGACGAACCTGCAACTGCGGGTGGTGCAGTCCACCGATGCCAGCGAGCAATATTGCTTTGGCCATTACCTGGGTCTGCGGCTGTTGGCGACGGGCTTTGCTTTGGCGGCGATCGCGGCGATCGCCCTGGGCAGTGGCTACCGGGGCGAAACGGCCTGGGTGGTGCTGCTGCTGGGCTTGGCCAAGGCGATTGAAGCCCTCAGCGACATCTGCCACGGCCTCTTGCAGCAAAAGGAACAGCTCGATCGCCTGTCCCAATCCTTGATGATCAAAGGGAGCCTGTCCCTAATTCTGCTGGGGGTTGGTGTGACAACGACTGGCAGCCTGATCGTCGGCAGCCTCGGCCTGATTGCCGCCTGGCTGCTGGTGCTGATTGCCTACGACCTGCCCTGCTGTCGCCAAGTGCTCCGGGCCTACCCGAGTCTGGGCAAGCTACGCCCCCGCTGGCAGTGGTCGGCCCTCTGGCCCCTGCTGGGGACTTCCCTGCCCCTAGGTCTGGTGATGATGCTGATTTCCCTCAATACCAATCTCCCCCGCTATTTCATCGAGCAGCAGTTGGGGGAGCGGGAGCTGGGCATTTTCTCCGCCCTGGCCTATTTGATGATTGTGGGCACGATGGTGGTCAATGCCCTGGGGAACTCCGCTAGCCCCCGCCTGGCTCGACATTATCTGGAGGGCGATCGCCCGCCTTCCAGCGCCTGTCGTTGCAGATGATTGGCCTGGGTGCGGGCTTGGGGTTGGCGGCGATCGCCCTGGCCATCGTGGCCGGAAAGCCGCTGCTGACGCTGATTTACAAGCCAGAATACGCCGAGCAGTCCCGGCTGCTGGTCTGGCTGATGGTGGCTGCGGGCCTGGGCTATGTGGGCTCGTTCCTCGGCCATATCGTCTCGGCAGCCCGCTATTTCCGTGTTCAAGTGCCCCTGTTTTTGGGGGTGACGGCGTCCTCTGCTCTGGCCTGTTGGGGATTGTTGCCCCGCTACGGGCTGTTGGGTGCTGCCTATGCCCTGGTGTTTGCTGCTGCGGTTCAACTGTTGATTAGTTTGGGAGTTTTTGCCCATGCCCTCGCTCGCCTCAAACCATGCCCAGTCTCGGGTTGATGATTCATGTCAGCCCCATAGCACCGCTCAAGCCACCGGCCAGCCCGCCACGGCTCCACTCCGCGTCTTACAAGTGGTGGGGAACTTAGATCGCGGCGGCATCGAAACCTGGCTGATGCACCTGCTGCGCCGCTGGGACCGAGGGCAGATTGCCATGGATTTTTTGATCCATAGCCCCCAGCCAGGTCACTATGCTGCCGAGGCCGAAGCCCTGGGCAGCCGCATCCTCATCTGCCCCCATGCCCAGAATCCCTGGGCCTATGGCCGGGCCTTCAAGGCACTGTTGCAGGAACAAGTGCTGACCCCAGCGCCGCCACCGGTGCCATCAGGACTAGCCTTCACCGACCCAGCCCCCTACGATATCATCCACAGCCATGTGCATCACTTCAGTGGCCAAGTCCTGCGCCTCGCCCACCAGCTAGGCATTCCCAAACGCATCGCCCACAGCCACAACGACCTGCGACAGCTAGAGACTCGCCGGGGCCTCCCTCGCAAGCTGTACTGCCAACTGATGTCCCATTACATTCAGCGCCACGCCACCCACGGCCTGGGGGTGAGCCAAGGGGCGATGGCAGATCTGTTTGGCTCTGACTGGCAGCGGGATCCGCGCTGGCGGGTGCTCTACTGTGGCATTGATCTGGAGGTGTTCGGGCCAGGTCGGGGGCAGCTCCAGCAGCCCGGCCAGGGCTTGCGCCAAGACCTACGCCAAGACCTACACCAAGACCTGCGCCAAGACCTGCGCCAAGACCTGCGCCAAGACCTAGGCATTCCTGCCGATGCCTTTGTGGTGGGCCATGTGGGCCGCTTTGCGCCCCAAAAAAACCATGGGTTTTTGCTTCAGATCTTTGCACTGTTGCGCCAACATCAGCCCAACACCCATCTCCTGCTGGTGGGTGATGGAGAATTGCGGCCAGCCATCGAAGCCCAAATTCAAGCCCTGGGCCTGGGCGATCGCGTTCACCTCGCGGGCATTCGCCCAGACATTGCCCAATTGATGCAGGGTGCGATGGACTGCTTTTGCATGCCCTCCCACCATGAAGGCCTCCCCCTGGTGCTGCTAGAAGCCCAGGCGGCTGGATTGCCCTGTGTGGTTTCTGATGCGGTGCCGCCGGAGACCGAAGCGATCGCCGGGGCGCTGCACAGGTTGGCCTTGGAACAGCCCTTGGAGGCTTGGGCCAGGGCCATCGCTACCCATGCCCCCAGGGCAAAGATCTCCAGCCAGGCCGATGCCGCCAACGCCGCCAACAGCACAGCCGATTCCGCCCTGGCCACCCTCCGGGCCAGCCCCTTCAACATCACCCACAGCATCGCCAGCCTGGAGGCCCTCTACCGTGGTTAGCGCGCCCCGTTGGGCTAGACCCACGGCTCCCCTTAATAATCCCCCAGGACAGTTGAGTGAGCATCTTGAGGCCGAGGGAGACCATCGGGGGGGGCTGGGCGATCGCCAACTGGCGCGATCGCGCCCTCTATTCATCTGCTTTGCCATCTACTTGTTTTCCCAATGGGTGACCATTCCAGTGATCGGCGTCGGCCCCTGGGCGATGTGGCCCACCCTCAGCGATCTGTCGATCCTGGCCATGGTGCCGCTGTGGTTTTGCTGTCGCCGCAGCCTGCGGCCCCTGTTGCCGGTACAGCGGCGGCTGTTGGTGCTGTTGGCGATTGTGGCCATGGGTTCCTTGGTGTCCTATTGCGGCTATTTGGGCAGTCTTAGCGATCGGGATTTAATCGGGGTTAACCTGGGCAAATATCAGATCTATCGGATGTTTCAGCTTGCGGCGGTGTTTGGCATGGTCTGCCAAATTCCCCTGGACCAAGGGCGGCGGCAGCGCCTCAGTTTGCTCGTGGACATGGCCCTGCTCTGTGGGGTGTTCACCATGTTTATGACGTTTTTTAAGGTGATCCCCTTGGGGGCCTTGACTGCCCACCTGCCGCCGGGGGATGCGGGGGGGCCTTGGTCCGCCTATGTCAACATCGGCAAGTATGGCGGCGCGGGCTGGGGAGCCTTTGGCTATAACCATGCCTATGTTTCGATTCAACTGTTGATGATCATGGGATTGCGGCTGCATTTAGCACCGCCCACCCAGGTCTGGCGCAGCAGCATTTTCTTTTGTATCACAGTAGTGGCCTGTTTCTTTAGCGGTTCTCGCAATGGCTTGGCCCTTTCCGTTCTGTATAGTTTGACCTTCTTTTTGCGCCATCCTAAATGTTTGGTGTGGCTCTTCACTGGCCTGCTAACTTTAATTGTTTTTTCCCCGCTGTTGCCCAATGTCGATTTAGGAGGCCTGGAAAATACAGATGGCTCAATTCTGGAACGCCAGGCCACGCTATTTGAGGCTGGAGATAAAGATAATCTCAGCGGTCGGGATGAGCTCTGGGGGGCCAAGATTGAGTTTCTCAACCAGAAGCCCCTGCGGTGGTTTTTCGGCGGAGGATTTGGCTCGGGCTGGGACAGCACCGACTCTGGTGAAAGCGCCCACCTGCTGCCGCTCCACATTGTTACAGAGGCTGGAATCATCGGCCTGGGATTGGCAATTTTGATTTTTTTTCAGATTTTGATCGCGTTGCAAAAAACAGAATCTTCACCCAAAGCTGTCTTTTGGATAACCTGGATTTTCCTTATCTCTGGTGTTAGTCAGGAGACGTTTTATCCGGTGCCTGCACTGCTGGGATTTATGCATTTTTATGGTGCAACGGTGGCGATCGCCCTGGGCTCTGATCAAAAGTTTTAATCAAATATTGTAACTAATCATACCTTGCCATTGCATCCCACCCTGAAGTTTTAATTCGCCAAGGAAGAATCAGGAAACCATGGGCCAAGCTCGAAGACTGAACTACTGCAACCCATCCTCTCAATCCTTCACCCAATCCCCTAGTCGCGATCGAAAGCCAGGCTATCTGGTGGCTGCCCTGCTGTCCTGGGCGATCGCCCTGCTGCTCCAAGCGGGCTGTGTTTCCCAATCCGCACCCCTGCCGGTCCCACTCTCCCGCTCTCCGCCTTCCACCATGACCTTTTCTCCCTTTGGCTTCTACTACGTTGACGATGATCTGGCCCTGGAGCCTGCGGCCTACAGGGCGGGGCAGCTCGACGCCATTGGGGCGATCGCCGCTGCGGGCTTCAACACCATTCACCTACCGATCTACGGCGAGCTGGACCACTTCCAAACGGTCCTGGACAGCGCCGAAGCCGAAGGCCTCAAGGTGATCGCAGACTACCAATCGAATCTGCCCCGCGCCCAGGTGGTCAGCCAGTTCAAAGATGCGCCAGCCCTGCTGAGCTGGAACATTGGGGATGATGTGAATGTGGAGTTTGAGCCCTCTGCCCTGGCTTCCATCGATGCAGCGGTGCAGGCAATCGACCTGGAAACGCCGACCTACATCAGCATGTTCGATCCCGATCCCAGGGCGATCGAGCCCTATCTCGCCACAGCGGACTGGATTGGGATGCAGAGCTACCCCATTGGAGACCGGTCCCTAGACGCGACATTCTCAGAAATCAGCGCAGCGGTGGAGACTGCCCAACGCTGGGGGAATAAGCCCGTTATTGCCAATTTGCAGGCTTTTGAATGGAAGCAGACCGAGCCTTCATCCCCAACGCGAATCCCCAGCTTTGAGGAAGTGCGGAACATGACGTTCCAGGCCTATGCTGCGGGGGCCCAGGGTGCGCTCTACTACACCTACCGCGATGCCGATTGGTTCCTGCCTGGGCAGACCTCGCTTTGGGAGTCCATGGCTCACCTCGTCCCCGAGGTCGAGGCGATCGAGCCTTGGATTCTCCAGGGAGAACGCAGCGCCATCAGTCTGGACCACCATCTGCTCAAGGCCACCTGGGAGCTGGGGGACCAACAGCTCTTGATGGTGATCAGCACCGGCTACGAAGCCCAGACCATTGAGTTTGAGCAAATTTCCCCACAGTTGGGCTCTGGCACGGCATCCATGCAGAGCCTGCTGGGGGGCAAGCCCGAGAACTTATCGCTCAATGCAGATGGTTGGGTGGTGGGCAGTCTCAATCCGTTGGATGTACAACTCTATCAAATTCAGCTATGACTACGACATCCTCCTCCGTTGACTTTTTTGGTATTGACGTTTCTAGCCAAGCAGCGGCTGAGTTATCGCAACGCCGTGCCCTGGAGCAGTACTGCTTGCCCGATACGGAGAGCGCCCGTTCTGGGGCTGCTGCTGGCCCGGTAACTGGGGCCACGGCTGGATCTGTCGCGGAGTCAGTTGCTGCCATAACTGCCGAAATAACTGCCGCAATACCTGCAAACAAAACCGCTCAGACCACCACTGGCACCCTAGCCAACCCTGGCTCCCGCGCCGCCCCCCGCCAGTCCCTGGCCGTTGTCCTAGAACAGCGCTTTGTCCAAACCCCCGATCGCCGAGTCTGGACCCCAGCCACCAATGCCTATGGCTTTTGGCAGCGCTACCTGGAGGTGTTCGATCAAGTGAAGGTCATCGCCCGAGTTCAGCCAGTGGCCCAGGCCCCCAGCGACTGGAAGCAAGCCGATGGTCCCCAGGTGAGCTTTGTGCCCATTCCCTACTACGTCGGGCCAGTGCAGTATCTGCGTAAGGCGAGCCAGGTTCGCCGCGCCCTGGCCCAGGCGATCGCCCCCGAGGATGCGGTGATTCTGCGGGTCGGCTCTCGCTTGGCCATGGACCTAGCGCCTTGGTTGCATCGCCATCGACACCCCTATGCTGTGGAAGTGGTGGCAGATCCCTACGATGTCTTTGCGCCTGGCTCCATTCGCCATCCCCTGAGGCCCTACTTTCGCTGGTCCAACACCCGTGCCCTAGAACAGCAATGTTTGGGGGCGATCGCGGCGGCCTATGTCACCGAGTCCGCCCTACAACAGCGCTACCCCTGCCCCCAGTACCAAGTGGGGGTATCCGATGTGGAGCTGACTGACCAGTGCTTTGCCCCCCAGCCTCGGAACTATGCCGCTACTGGCGATCCAGATGCTGCTCCAGATGTTGCTTTCCCCCCCGCCCAGTTGCTCTATGTCGGCACCCTCGCCCAGCTTTATAAAGCCCCCCACATTCTCCTTGATGCCTTTGCGGCCACCTGTCACAACGGCATCAATGCCCATTTGACCCTGGTGGGCGAAGGCCAGTATCGCGGCGAGCTGGAGCGCCAGGCCCAGCGTTTGGGGGTGGGCGATCGCGTCACCTTCCGGGGCCAGCTTCCCCCCAGCGAGGTCCGAGCGGCCCTGGCCCAAGCCAGCCTCTTCGTGCTGCCTTCCTTCCAAGAGGGCCTGCCCCGCGCCATGGTGGAAGCCATGGCTCAAGGGCTGCCCTGCATTGGCTCCCGCGTGGGCGGCGTGCCCGAGCTGCTGGCCGATGAAGACCTCGTCTGGCCCGGTGATGTGGCGGATCTCTCTCGCAAGCTCTATCAAACGCTGACGTCTCCAGAACGTCTCACGGCCATGGCCCAGCGCAACTGGCAGCGGGCCCAAGACTTTCGCGGTGCCGCCCTACGGGAGCGCGCCGGGCGTTCTACCGCCACCTGCGCCGGGCCACGGAGGCTTGGCGCAGAGCCGAGAGCCTGGCCTAGCGTTCGTTGTTTTCACAACCGACTGTCCTGCCCACTGTCCATCTTTGTCCATCTTGCCCACTGCTCCAACCAATTGCCTGCCGCGATGGGTGGTCTACCAACCTCACCTCAACCCTCCTGGTCCGGCCTATTATGACGCTCCCAAAACTCCTGATCGTGGCGACGGTCGCCGAAACCTTAGATGCCTTTCTCTTGCCCTTCGCCCAGCATTTTCGCCGCCAGGGCTGGCAGGTCGATGCCCTAGCTGAAGGAGCCAACCGCTCCCAAGCCTGTCGCGACAGCTTCGACCAAGTTTGGGATATCCACTGGTCTCGCAACCCCTTCGATCCCCGCAATCTGCTGAGCGCTGCGCCTGCTTTGCGCGATCGCGTCCGCCAAGGGCGCTACGATCTCGTCCACGTCCACACCCCGGTGGCCGCCTTCGTCACCCGCTGGGCGCTGCGAGACCTGCGCCGCCAGGGCCAGGTGAAGGTGGTCTACACCGCCCATGGCTTCCACTTCCACCCCGAGGGCAATCCCCTCAAAAACTGGATGTTTCGCCGCCTAGAAACCTGGGCGGGCCGGTGGACCGATCACCTGATCACGATCAATCGGCAGGATTACCAAGCTGCCTATGAAGCGGGACTCGTCAAGTCAGCCCTGGGTCAAGGCCACCGGCTCAGCTACATGCCCGGCATTGGCGTGGACCTCAACCACTACAGCACCCAAGCGGTCCAGGCGGGTGACATTGCTGAGTTGTATGAAGAACTTGGCTTGGCCACTTCGACCCCACTGGTGCTCTGTGCCGCAGAGTTCATTCCCCGCAAGCGCCACGCTGATCTTCTCCAGGCCTTTGCCCGCCGAGCCCAGGACCACGAGGCCCATTTGCTGCTAGCGGGGGATGGGCCTTTGCGCCCAGCCATGGAGGCCTTGGCCCAGGCGCTCCAAATCCAAGCGAGGGTTCATTTCCTCGGCAACCGCCAAGACATACCGCGCCTGCTGACGGCGGCCCGAGTAACTTTGTTGGCTTCACAACAGGAAGGCTTACCCCGCTGCATCCTCGAATCCCTTGCCGTGGGCACCCCGGTGATTGGCACCCAGATTCGCGGTACAGCGGACCTGCTAGCCCCTGGGGGAGGCTTACTGGTGCCCCTGGGCGATCGCCAGGCCCTGGCCAATGCCCTCGTTGAGTTGCTTCAGCATCCTGCCAGAGCGGTGGCCCTCGGCCAACAGGGCCGAGCCCAGATCCAAGCCTATGACCTCGCCTCGGTGATCGCCCTCCACGATCGCCTCTACCAGTCGCTGCTGCAACCGGCTGAGGCGCGGCCAGCCCTGCCTTTGCTGAAATCCCTGGGAGAGACCTTGGCCTTGGCCTTAAAGGCAAGCTGCGATCGCGCCGCAGCAGCAGCGGCAATCTTGCTGCTTTCCCCGATCATGGCCGCCGTGGCCCTGGCGATCGCCCTCACCATGGGGGGGCCGGTACTCTTCGCCCAACAGCGGCCCGGCAAAGATGGCCGCATCTTCGAGCTGTATAAATTCCGCACCATGGTGCTGGCCGGGACGATGAAGCAGATGGCCACCGCATCACGCCCCTAGGGGACTGGCTGCGCCGCCTCAGCCTGGACGAACTGCCCCAGCTATTCAACGTGCTGCGGGGGGAGATGAGCCTGGTGGGGCCGAGGCCGCTGATGGTGCGCTACCTGCCCCGCTACAGCGAAGCCCAAGCCCGCCGCCACTGCGTCAAGCCGGGCATCACCGGCCTGGCCCAGGTGAATGGCCGCAACAGCATTAGCTGGGATGAAAAGTTTCGTTGGGATCTGGACTATATCGATCGCTGGAGTTTAGGCCTCGATCTGAAGATTCTCTATTTCACCGTCCTGAGGGTGTTGGGTCGATCCGACATTAATCAAGCGGGGGATGGAGCTGTGACGATGCCAGACTTTTTGGGCATGATGCAGCCTTCGGCGATCGCGAAAAGCTAGCCCCGGCAAATTAATCAATTTGGGAAATGCGCTTTGAGATCGGGCAAGGGGGTGAGGGCTTGTGTCCCAGGCCCCGCTTGCAAAATCGTCCGTTCATCCCCACCATCCGCCGCCGCTAGGCGTTGGAGATCCCCAGGGCGAGGCCCCAGCGGAGCAGCCTGGAGATAGCGCCTGACCAGGGCCAAAACCTTCCCCGCTTCGATCGGCTTGCTCATAAAGTCCGTGGCTCCCGCCCCTCGGGCCTGGAGCCGGTCCAACATGCGGGCATTGCCAGACAGCATGATGATCGGCAGATCGCGGAAGCTGGGAGCCCGGCGCACCTGGGTACAGATTTCGTTACCGTAGACCAGGGGCATAATCAGGTCCAGGAAAATCAAGTCGGGCTTGTTTTTCAAAATGGCGGATAGCGCTTTGACCGAATCCTGGACCCCGATGAAGCGATAGCCCGCAGGCTGGAGGATTTGCTCCAGGATGTAGGAGACCTGGGCGCTGTCGTCTACGCAGAGGATGGTGGGCTGGCGATCGCCCCCTCCGCTCTGACCCAGGCTAGCTTGAGCCTGGGGTCGAAGACTGGCCGCGCCCCGGCCGCGCCCTGCCTCAGCCCGGCCCGATTCAGCCCCACCCGCCACCGGAGTTCGCTGGGCAGCGCTAGCCTGTCTGGCCCCTGGATTGGCCCCTGGGTTGGCCCCCTGTTTGGAATAGGGATGGGCAATATCTGCCAGGGGAGACAGCTCGATCAGATGTTTGTGAATGCCCTGGGACATCAGACCACTGATCGTCATCAGCGGCTGGCCCGTGATCGTGGCCAGCTCCCGCAGGGACGCCCTGCCCGTGGCCAGACTGATCAGGGCCTGGGCCAGCTTGGGGGGAAGCTGCTGGCGCAGGGCCTCCGGATCGGGAATCGAAGGGGCATGGTTGGGATAATGGGCCATCAAGCCCAGGTTAAACCACTGGCCCAGGGAGGCCTGGGCACGCTGGAGCATGTCTGCCGTGCTGAGGATGGCGATCGGTTCCTCATCGCTAAAGGCGCTGTCGCCCACCGATGTAAGGGTCGTGATGCTGCTGGACGCTTGGAGCACATCAAAGAGGACTTCCTCAATCCCATGCTCCACCAGCCTGCCCGCATCCTGGCGAGTGATGCCCTGGCGCTTGAGCAAAATATTCAGCAGCCAATGCTCCCACAGGGTGGGGATGTCCTGTTCGCGCACCTGTAAGGCTTCTGGAGCCAGCTTGCAGAATTGCTTCAGCAACCGCCGCCAGCGACGAAAGGGCTGCTCGCCGCCCCCCGCCCAAAACAAACGGCCAACCCGGAAGTTGAGCGCCCAAGTGGTGCCCTCTCGGGTTTGGATGATCAGTTGACCGTTGACCTGGGACTGGATCGCCTTTTGGATCGTGCTGGCCAGCCCAGTCACGCTATACCCCTGGGTTCTCTTGGCTAGGTGAGTGGATGCCCCTGTTGCTGATTCCATGGTGCTGCAAGCTAGTCGTAGGTAGAAAGGCTGCCTTTGGAGCTTGGGATCCAGTGGGGGGAGAGCGGTGGAAGCCGCTCTTTGGCCCCCTTGCCCAGGCTCGGCGGGAGGATGTCGTTGTCGCCGTTGATTGGGCCGCTGATTGGGCCGTTGGCTTGATAGTGCCCAGGGAAGCAGGCTGGCGCACGGCAAGAGGTGGTCTGAATAATTCTTTATGAGGGGAAATCCGGAGTGGTCTAGCCCCGCTTCCGCAACGCCTTCTGGCCCTCGGCGATCGCGCCCATCCTGCCTCCAAACCCCAAACGCCTCCCCCCTGGCGTCGATTAGGAAGCCTTTAACTTTTGCTTTACAATCGTCTCTAGCTTGCTTTGTGGGCGCGCTGGCTTTTCCATGGGTTATGCGCGCGCCTTGGGATCCACTGCGCTCGCAGCGCTGAGCCGGGAAGCCGATGCTCCGCTGAAATTGGCGCAGACCGAATCTGGGTTATCCCTTTGCTGTTCAATGCCGCGCGCCAGGTAAATCCGTATGAGTTTAGGCTACGTCGCCCTCGTTCTCCATGCCCACCTTCCCTTTGTGCGGCATCCAGAAAGCGACTTTGTGCTCGAAGAAGAATGGCTCCACGAAGCCATTATTGAAACCTATGTGCCGCTGCTGCACATGTTCGAGGGTCTGAAGCGCGACGGCATCGACTTCAAAATGACCATGAGCATGACGCCGCCCCTGGTGTCGATGCTGCGCGATGAGCTGCTCCAGGATCGCTTCGATCACCACCTGGGCATGTTGCTAGAACTGGTCAAAAAAGAGGTGGTGCGCCATGAGCACAATGGCCATCTCAAGTACTTGGCGGAATACTACGTCAAGGAATTTACGGCGGTGAAGGCGACTTGGGAGCGCTGCGATCGCGACCTCGTCGGAGCCTTCCGCAAATTCCTCGACAGCGGCAACCTGGAAATCATCACCTGCGGGGCCACCCACGGCTACCTGCCCCTGATGCAAATGTATCCCCAGGCCGTTTGGGCCCAGCTCCAGGTCGCCTGCGAGAGCTACGAAGAAAACTTTGGCCGCGCCCCCAAGGGCATTTGGCTGCCGGAATGTGCCTACTTTGATGGCCTGGAGCGCCAGGTGGCCGATGCCGGGCTGCGCTATTTCCTCACCGATGGCCATGGCCTGCTCTACGCCAAGCCCCGGCCCCGCTTTGGCTCCTATGCACCGATCTTCACTGAGTCCGGAGTGGCGGTGTTTGGCCGCGACCACGAATCCTCCCAACAGGTCTGGTCCTCCAAGGTGGGCTACCCTGGCGCAGCGGAATACCGCGAATTTTATAAAGACCTGGGCTGGGATGCGGAATATGAATACATCAAGCCCTACATCATGCCCAACGGCCAGCGCAAAAACACGGGCGTGAAGTATCACAAAATCACGGGCAAGGACAGCCACGAAAAGGAGCTGTATGATCCCTACTGGGCCAAGGAAAAATCGGCCAGCCATGCGGGCAACTTCATGCACACCCGCGAGCGCCAGGTCGAGCATCTGAATGGCGTTATGGGCCGGGCTCCCTTAATTGTCTCGCCCTATGATGCCGAGCTATTTGGCCATTGGTGGTATGAAGGCCCCTGGTTCCTAGACTACTTCTTTCGCAAGTCTTGGCATGATCAAAATACCTATACCATGACCCATCTCGCGGAGTACCTCCAGACCAATCCCACCCAGCAGGTGGCGCGGCCTTCCCAATCGAGCTGGGGCTACAAAGGCTTCCATGAATATTGGCTGAACGAGACCAATGCCTGGGTCTATCCCCACCTGCACAAGGCGGCGGAGCGGATGATTGAGCTGGCCAAGCGGGAGCCCCGCGATGAGCTGGAGTGGCGCTGTTTGAACCAGGCGGCGCGGGAATTGCTGTTGGCCCAGTCTTCGGATTGGGCATTCATCATGCGCACGGGGACGATGGTGCCCTATGCGGTGCGGCGGACCAAATCCCACGTGCAGCGGTTTACGAAGCTGTATAACGACATTTTGAAAGGGGAGTTGGATTCAGGCTGGTTGGAGAAGGTGGAGACGATTGACAACATCTTCCCCAATCTTAATTACCGGGTCTATCGGCCTCTCTAGGGCAGTTTCTATGGCGTTATTGGCCAATCGACTGGCTTATCTAAGGGCATTTGTGGCGGAACCGGTCAAGCAGCCGGGCTTGGCCTTGGGGGAGCAGATTTGGGGCGATCGCCGCACCCGCTTTTGCTATTTTACGGCGATCGCCTTCAGCCTCTGTTTCAGTCTGTTGTTCTACCAACAGGCCTTTTCTGCCCCCTTTGTCATCCAGGATGATGCCCGCCAGCATATCTTCTGGATGCGGCGTTTTCTGGATCCTGAACTGTTTCCCAATGACCTAATTGCCGACTATTTTGAATCGGTGGCCCCGGCGGGCTACAGCCTGCTCTACCGCATTGCAGCACTGCTCGGTTTCGATCCGATCCTGTTTAGCAAGCTGCTGCCCCTGGGGCTGAGTTTGATTGCGGTGAGCTATTGCTTTGGCCTGTCGCTGACAATTTTTCCCCTGCCCGTGGCAGCCTTTAGTTCGGCGCTGTTGCTGGCCCAGTCCCTCTGTTTTACAGACACCCTGGTCTCGGGTATCCAAAAGGCCTTCATCTATCCCTTCGTCTGTGCCTTTTTGTATTATTTAGCCCAGCGGCGCTGGCTGGGTACGGTGATCAGCCTGGTGCTGCTGGGCGGCTTCTATCCCCAGATGGTCTTGATTGCAGCGGGGACGTTGGCATTGCAGCTCTTGGTGTGGCAGCGCCAGAAGTGGGGCTGGCGGCTGGGATGGACGGGCGATCGCCAAACCTGGCGCATCAGCCTGCTGGGCCTGGGCACCGCCTTCGCCGTGCTGCTGCCCTACGCCCTGGGGGACAGCGGCTATGGCCCCGTTGTGAGCGCAGACCAGGCCCGCCAGATGCCGGAGTTTTTTAAGGGCGGGCGGGCCAGGTATTTTCGCGATGACAATCCTGGCGAATACTGGTTTGGGGGCCGCAGCGGCCTGCGATTTAATTCTGCCCTCACCCCGGCCACCAATGCCCTGGGCTTGGTTTGCCCCTGCTGTTGCGCCTGGATCGCGCCTTTCCCCTGGCCCGCCAGCTCCAGGCCAGTGGGGGCGTTTTGGTCCGGTTTTTGTTGGCTTCGGGGATGATGTTCCTGGCCGCCCATGCCCTGCTGTTTCGGCTACATTTGCCCAGCCGTTACAGTGGCCACAGCCTGCGGTTGAGCTTGAGTTTGGGCGCGGGCATTGCCCTGGTGATTTTGCTCGATGGGATCTTGGCCTGGTCGCTGGCGCGGGTTCCCCCAGGCTCCCGGCCCTGGCGGCTCGGGTCCAAATCCGGGTCCAAATCCGGGTCCAAACCCTGGTCCAAACCCTGGTTCAAACCCTGGTTCAAACCTTGGACGGGCGGCCTCAGCGCCCTGGGGCTCAGCGCCCTGCTGCTGCTCTACCCCCTCACCGTGGCGGAATTCCCCCTCTATGTCTATAGCTGGGCTGACCCCAACAGTACCGACCTCTATCGTTTTTTCCAGGCCCAGCCCAAGGATAGCCTAATTGCCTCCCTGAGCTGGGAAGCGGACAATTTTCCGACCATGAGCCAGCGATCGGTGCTGGTGGGTTTGGAATATGCGGTGCCCTATCATCTCGGGTATTACCAACGCTTTCGGGAGCGGATGTTGGCCCTGATCGAAGCCCAATATAGTCCCGATCCAGCGGTGGTGCAGGCTTTCATTCAGCGCTATGGCATCGATTTTTGGTTCTTGGATCTGGAGGCTTTTTGGCCAGAGTATTTGGAAAAACGGGGCCTGGAGCAGTTTGAACCGGCGATCGCCCAAGCCCAGCGCCACCTCGATGCCAGGGATGCCTGGCTGTGGCGGGCGGAACAGCGGGGCATGGCTGCGCCCTGTATTGTCTTTGAGCACCAGGGATCGAGGGTGTTGGACAGTCGCTGTTTGTTGCAGGTGTTAGAGGGGGGGCGGGATCTGGGTGATGGGTGATGGGTGATGGGTGATGGGGTTGTTGTGGGCAGGAGGGGGTGGGGATGCGTAGTGCGGGGGGGAT
>JAAUQQ010000468.1 GCA_012032745.1 Synechococcales cyanobacterium RM1_1_8 | reverse complement strand
CTTCTCCCGGCTGTTGTAGTTTTGGGGGGAGAAGGGGGTTGGGGGATGAGGCAGCTAGGGCTAATACAGAAACTTACGCTTCGCCGTACTAGGCTGCATCTTCCTTCTCGGACAGGGCCTTGATGGCACGGGCCAGGCCCGTAGGAATCTCGTTAATACCCCTGGCCAATTGTGTCGCCACACCGTTGATCGCACCGGCAATCTGAGCAATCAGCTCTTCCTTAGAAGGCAGATCGCCGATCGCCTTGATCTGATCCTGGCTCAGCAGTTTGCCTTCAAACACACCGCCGCGCAGCTCGGTTTTCTTGGTCGCCTTTTGGAATTTTTGATAGGCCTTGATGGCGCTACCCACATCCCCTTTGGCAAGCAGCAACGCATTGGTGCCCTGGAGCAATTGCTCCAGCTCAGACCAATCCTCGCTACCGGCGATCGCCTTCTTGACCAAGGTATTTTTGGCCACGGTACAAATCGCGCCGGACTCCGCCAAACCATCGCGCAGTTGAGTAATCTCAGCCACACTCAGACCTTGGTAGTCCATCACCAGAGCCATTTGGGCCTGGGCGAGTTCCTGGGTGATCTTATCCACCAGTTGCTCTTTGCTTTCGCGTGTTCTTCCCATTCAATCTCACCTCCTTTCACTGGGTTAGAAACAACAAGCTTGGGTAATTAATCCTGCCGCAGCAGTCGGGTACCAACGCAATCATTAATTGACCAAAAGTTAAATTGATCCATTAACAATCAAACAAAAACCCCAGCCATCAGGGCCAGGGTTCAAAGCAAGACAACGGCAACTGCCATCGCTCAACGCTTATTCCTCTAACCTAGGCAGGCTTTATCCCCGATCAACGCGATCAGTGGGGAACCTGCTGTCTCCGGTGGAGTGGTATGGGATTGTTTGCGTTGAGCCCTAGGCGTCGTCCGTTACTAATTACAAAACTTCTATCGAAGGGGCCGACCCACAAACCGGGCTAGAAGCCAGGCCTAGGTATCAGGCCGAATATCGGCTCATCAAGCGCTTGAGCAAGGCCTAGGCCTCATCAACCAGCTTCATGTCCCGCAGGGTGCTGATATTCACTTCAATCGAGGGGCCCATTGTAGCAGAAACATACAGGCTTCTCCAATAGCGACCTTTCGCACCGGAGGGGCGATTGCGATCGATACATTCCTGCAGCGCCTTGAGGTTCTCCAGCAGGGCCTCGGGGGCAAAGCTGACCTTGCCAAAGGAGAGGTGGACAATGCCGGTGCGATCGGCGCGGAATTCTAGCTTACCGGCTTTGAATTCCGCGATCGCCGTCGTCAGGTCCATGGTCACGGAGCCCCCCTTGGGCGAAGGCATCAGGCCACGGGGACCAAGCACCCGGCCCAGGCGAGCCACCTTGGGCATCATGTCCGGCGTCGCCACCAGCAGGTCAAAGTCCATACGCCCCTTGGCGATCTCTTCGATCAGCTCCTCGGAGCCAAAGATATCGGCCCCGGCAGCCTCAGCTTCGGCCACCTTTTCACCCCGCGCCACCACGGCCACGCGGATCTCCTGGCCCGTGCCCTTGGGCAGGGCAACGGTGGTGCGGAGCTGCTGATCGGTGTACTTGGGGTCAATGCCGAGGCGAATGTGGGCCTCAGCGGACTCGGGAAACTTGGCGGTGGCGGTTTCCTTGAGCAACTGCAAGGCCTCTAGGGGCTCGTAGCTGCGCTTTTCGACTTTTGCTTTGAGGTCGCGAAGGCGACGGGAAGTTTTAGTGGCCATAGTTAATCTTGGGGTTCGAGCGAGGTTCAGCCTCTCCCCCGGCTAAAAGATAGGGTCGGTCAATCGGGCGGTGGTCGATCGGGCGGTGAATGGGCGGCATCGTCAACGGCAACGCCTGACTAGCCAGCCACGGTCACGCCCATGTTGCGAGCGGTGCCTTCAACGATTTTCATCGCGGCTTCCAGGTCGCGAGCGTTGAGATCCGGCATCTTGGTCTCCGCAATTTCCTTGAGCTGGGCCTGGGTGATGGAGCCCACCTTGTCGGTTTTGGGACGACCGGAGCCTTTTTCGATACCCGCAGCCTTCTTGATCAAAACGGACGCAGGGGGCGTTTTGAGGATGAAGGTGAAGCTGCGGTCTTCAAACACCGAGATTTCCACGGGGATGATGTACCCCGCTTTGTCTGCGGTCTTGGCGTTGTATTCCTTACAGAACGCCATGATGTTGACGCCGTGCTGGCCCAAGGCGGGACCAACGGGCGGAGCTGGGTTTGCCTTCCCGGCGGGAAGGGCCAGCTTGATCAGCGCTACTACCTTTTTGGCCATGGAAACTCAGAGGGTGAGATTCGGAGCCGGGACGACTAGGGCCTCCCAGAACCGATTGGATGGTTGCGTGGGTGGACTGCGCTGCGGTTTAGGCGGTTGGGCCTAGGGGGCGATCGCAGGTCCGACGGCCCAACAAGTCGCCACTTGCCAGGCCCATAAATCCCCCCAGCCCAGCCCCAAAGGACAGCCAGGGAGGCAGGGCACGCCCCAGCGCACCCGCGAGGGCCAGGCCGACCGTCCAAGCAGCCAGCCCAGCCCCAAACCGATTAGCCCTGCTTTTGCACCTGGTTGAACTCCAGTTCCACCGGGGTGCCACGGCCAAAAATTGAGAGTAGCGCGCGCAGCTTGCCCCGTTCGGCGCTGACCTCCACCACCTCGCCCTCAAAGTCCTTAAAGGGACCGGAAAGCACAAGAATCTGATCGCCCTCGGCCACACTGACCTTGATTTCGGGCTTCTTCTCCTCGGCGCGTTTGAAGATGCGCTGCACCTCGGAACGGCCCAGGGGCAGGGGCTTGACATGGCCCCGACCGCGTCCCTGGCCCACGGCCCGCTTCTGTTCCGCCCCGACAAAGTTGATCACGTTGGGCGTGTTCTTGACCACCTGCCAGGTGTCATCGTCCAGGGCCATGCGAATCAGCACATAGCCGGGGAAGACCTTTTCTTCGCCGGGGGCGCGGGAGCCATCTTTGCGGGTCTTGACGATGGGGGTTTGGGGAATTTCCACCTGGAGGATGCGCGAGGCCACATCTAGGGTCTGTAGGCGCTGCTCCAGGGTGATTTTGACCCGTTTTTCGCAGCCAGACGCGACCTGCACGGCATACCAGCGGGCTTTTTTCTGAATTTCCGCATCGGTTAATTCAGCGCCCTTGTTGCCCTCATTTCCATCCTCATTGCCGTCTTCGTCTTCCAGCGACTCATTTAGCGGCTCATCGTATTCGCTCACGGTTTATATCCCCATACCTGCCAATTCATACCCCGGCTGCCCAGCCTTTGCTTTTTGCTTGAT
>JAAUQQ010000061.1 GCA_012032745.1 Synechococcales cyanobacterium RM1_1_8 | reverse complement strand
GGCTGACATCTGCTCGCCGGTCTGGGTGAGGCTAAGCTGCATAGCACAACTCAAGGCATGGGGTTGGGGCAAGCGGGTCTCTAACGGGGGCAATGCTTTTTAGGGAAGTTAGGGCAATCAGCCCAGCTCACCAAGCCTCATCACTATACAAATCCACCTGGATCTCCGTTTCGCTGGGTGGCACCGCCGTAATACAACTACAGACCGGCTGATCATTCAGCTCCACCTCACAGGCATGGCAAGACCCCATCATGCAGCCCGTAGGAATCGAAACTCCCGCCCGCCGAGCCACCTCCAGCAAAGGCTCACCCACCTTCGCTTGAACCGTTTTATTGTCGGGCAAAAATCGAATTGTGACGGTCATCGCAACTCAGCAAAGAAATAAAAAAAACTAAAGAGAAAAAATAGCAAAACTGCTGCGAGGAAAACTGCAGGGACAGCCTGTATCTACCCTTCATCATACCTAGAAAATCTCACCCAACGATCTCACCCAACGATCTCACCCAACAGCCCCCAAGGGGTAGCCCCCCTCGCCGCCGCCAAAGCCGATGATTCATAACTAACAGACATCGCCGTCAAACCACGCAGCCCAGCAACTCCCCCACCCGCCCAATTTTCCCATGATCCACCCCTCCCCGCAGCCTGGAGCAGCGTCCCTGGTAACTAGCAATAGCTTGGCCAATCACGATCTTGCCAATCACGGCCTTGCCAGCAACGCACTTACGAACAACAGCCTCGGACGAGTTGCCGCCCCAGCCAGGGTCTTGCAAATGCTGATCGAACAGGGCGTCACCGGGCGACTCCATGCCACCCCCCTCCAATCCAATCTGCCCGGCTGGTTTGTAGATATTGCCCAGGGAAAAATTCAGTTTGCAGGAGGCCAAGATCCCCAGGGCGATCGCCTCACCTACCTACTCCAACGCAGTTACCGCCAGCTCCTGCCGCTCCTCCAACAGCAGCCCAAAGCCGGGAGATCGCCCTATGCCTTCCTGCACCAATGCTGGCAGCAGGGCCAGCTCAGCCTCCAAGACCTGCGCCAGCTCCTGCGCCTCGCCAGCGAAGAGGCCTTGATCCACCTCTTGGCCATGCTCCAGGGGCGGGTCCAATTTGAGCGCGGCGTCACGCCGGATCCGATTTTGATCTCCCTCAACTTCCCCCAGGCCATGGACCCCCTGGAAGAACAGATCGCCCAATGGCAGTTCCTGGGCGAACGCCAAATTTCCCCCCACCGCCGCCTCAGCCTGGTGCGGGGCAGCCGCTTTGAGGAACAGTTTCGCATTCCGCTCCTGGCCCAGAGCCGGGCTCGCCCCCTGCCCTCCCCCCAAGACCTGCTGGCCAACCAGCCCAGTCTCTATCGCCTCGCCGCCCGACTGAATGGAGATGTGTTGGCGATCGCCCAGCTCATGGATCAAGCGGCCAATTTTGGCTATCTGCGCTGGCTAGACAGGGACAGCACCCAGGCTGGGGGCCAGGGCGATCGCCCTGGCCCCCGCAGCGCCAGCCGATGCCATGGCGGCAATCCAGGCACGATCGCCTGCCTCGACAGCAGCCCCGCCGTCCAGCGCCAGGTGCGTAGCTGCCTCGAAGGCGCGGGTTACCGCGTCATCGGCCTCAGCTATCCCCAGCAGGCCCTGTCCATCCTGATCAAAGAACGCCCCCAACTGATCCTGATGGATGGAGCCCTGGCCAGCGCCGAGGAACAGGGCCTCGGTCGCCTGCTGCGGGGGTCTCCCCTGCTCAAGGCCATCCCGCTGCTGTTGCTCACCCCCCACGACAGCCTGATCAACCCCATCCGAGCCAAGCGCCGGTGCCCAGACTTGGATCGTTAAGCCCCTGGAAGAGACTGCGCTGCTCAAAGCCGTGGCCCGCTGGACCACCGGGGGAAATGCCCGCCACACAGCCTGAGCTGATTGCACCGCCGACCGAACATCAAGCGCATTCTCCTTGCAATTGGTAACCTGCACTGGCTAACATGTGATGTTCAGAAGTGAATGCAGTTAATTTTGGGAACGGGACAGGAGTAATGGCAAAGCGCGTCCAGGTCGTATTGAACGAAGATATTCGCAAGCTCGGTCGCAATGGCGACTTGGTGGAAGTCGCGCCCGGCTATGCGCGCAATTATTTGTTGCCCAAGAACATGGCAGCGATCGCCACCCCCGGCATCCTCAAGCAGGTTGAATTTCGCCGCATCAAAGAAGCCGAGCGCCTAGCCGCCCTCAAGGCCGCCGCCGAAAAGCAAGCCGTGGCCCTCAAAACCATCGGTCGCTTCAGCATCAAAAAAACCGTCGGTGAAGACAGCGCCATCTTCGGCACCGTCACCAATGCGGAAGTGGCGGAAGTGATTCAGGCGATCGCCGCGATCGAAGTGGACCGTCGGGAAATCGAAGTGCCGGAAATCAGCCAGATCGGTGAATACACCGTCAAGGTCAAGCTCCACCCCGATGTGATCGCCGATGTCAACATCAGCGTCGAAGCCCTCTAAGAAGATGTTTGAGAATTCGCCAAGGCCAGCGGTTCTATACCGAACAGGTTAGACTGTGCCTATTTTTTTGAGCCAAGGTCCGGGCTATGGGCACCATCGGCTACAGCCAGAGCTATTCTCAAACATCCTCTAGGGGAGTTCCAGAGATTTAATCAAGCGCTCTCCAGCGCCGACGTTTTGAATGCTAACTTTTGGGCCAAAGCCCAATATCTGGGGTCATAATCCCCTAAAATTGTCGTCTCAACCCCAGGGGTGGAGGCGATGATTTTTTTAGCAGCTTTGGGGGCGATCGTCTCCAGCCTCCCGGCCCCACCCAGGTTTCGACCGGCCAGCCAGCCCGACGGTGTTTCTCCACCGGGCTTTTCCCCTGGCCACCAAACGCTATAATTAGTACATGCGTACCGAAAGGCCGATGGCGCTGAATCCTAGCTGATCAATTTGGCTGATTAATCCGGCTTATCAAGGAGTATCCATCATGGTCCAAGAGCCGAGTTTTCAACCCATCGCCGCAGCCAACATGCCCCCCCAAAACCTGGGGGCAGAAGAAGCCATCCTGGGCGGTCTGCTACTCGATCCCGATGCCATCACCCGCGTCGCCGACCTGCTCAAACCCGAAGCCTTCTACACCAACGCCCACCGCGAGATCTATCGCACCGCCCTGGCCCTCCACAGCCAGGGCAAACCCACGGACATCACCACCGTCACGGCCTGGCTCCAAGACAACGGCAAGCTGGAGGCCGCTGGGGGCCAGGCCCGCATCGCCCAGCTCGTGGAGCGCATCATCAGCACCGCCAACATCGACCAGTACGCCAAGCTGGTGATGGATAAATATTTGCGCCGTCAGTTGATCAAAGCGGGCAACGAAATCATCGAGCTGGGCTTCAAAAATGAAGTGCCCCTGGAAACCATGCTCGATCAGGCCGAGCAGCGCATCTTCGGCCTCAGCCAGGAGCGGCCCCAGTCCAGCCTCGCCCCCACCTCGGAGGTGCTGACCAAGACCTTCAATGAAATTGAAAGCCGCTCCCTCGGCACCGCCGTGGCGGGCATCCCTTGCAATTTCTATGATCTGGATGCCATGACCCAGGGGTTCCAGCGATCGGACTTGATTATCGTGGCAGGGAGACCGGCCATGGGGAAATGTCTGACAGCAGATGCTGAGATCGTCCAGTCCGATGGCTCCATGGCGACGATCGAGTCGATTTGCCAACAGCAATCTAGAACATCGCTGCTGGCCCTGAGCTCGACTTGGAAGTTTCAAGCCGCCACGCCTTCGGCCTACATCAATGACGGCATCAAGCCTGTTTTTCGAGTGGTGACTCGACTGGGGCGCAGGATCGAAACCACCTGGACCCACCCCTTCCGCACCCTCAAGGGCTGGCAGCCCTTGGGAGAGCTGGCGGTGGGCCAGAGCATCGCAGTGCCCCGTCGAATTCCAGTCTTTGGCACCAGCCCATTGCCGAACCATCACATTAAGCTATTGGCCTATTTCATCGGGGATGGCGGACTGACGGCTTCCTCGCCCCTGTTTACCAACGGCAATCCCCAGCTCCAAGCCGACTTTGCCCAGGCGGCGGCACAGTTCCCTGGGGTCAAGGTGCAGGCCGCAACGCCAGCGGCGGATTGGCGTACACCCGCGTTTCGGGTTTCGAGTTCTGTGGCGGAGCTGCGCCAGGCACGCCAGACCTTTGGCTCGATGCTGCGCGAGGTCTTGCAGGAGCAGCGCACGGATGGTAGAGCCTTGGCGGCCCGGCTCCAGGTCAGCCCTAGTCTAGTCAGCCAATGGCAAACGGGCATCTGTGCGCCGGATCCAGAGCGATTTCATCGGCTATGCCAAGTGTTAGGGGTTGACGCTGAACAGTTCGCTCCCCAGGGGCTAGAAACAATCCGCTGGACGGGCAAGAATGCCCTGACCCAGTGGCTGGTCGAGCAGGGACTCTGGGGCAAGAGCGCCCATGAGAAAACGGTTCCCCCTGGGGTCTTTCGCCTGCCCAAGGCCCAGCTTGCCCTATTTCTCAATCGGCTCTTTGCAACGGATGGCTGGGCGACGGTGCTGGCCAGCGGCCAATCCCAAGTTGGATATACCTCCGTCAGCGAAAAGCTGGTGCGACAACTCCAGCATTTGCTGCTGCGGTTTGGCATTATCGCCGCCTTGAAATCTCGTCAGATCAAGTACCAAGACAGTCGGCGACCGGCCTGGCAGCTAGATATTACCGATGCCATCTCGCTCCAGACGTTTGTCGATGAGATTGGGATTTTTGGCAAGGAAGCGGCGGTTGAAGGGGTTGGGGCGGCGATCGCCCAGAAGTCCTACCACTCCAACCGCGACCTCATTCCTTTGGACGTCTGGGACATGCTAGCAGCCACCAAGGGCGAGGAAAGCTGGGCAGCTCTGGCCCAGCGGGCTGGACTGCCCGGCAGCAGCAATATCCATGTCGGCAAACGCAGGCTGAGCCGTCCCCGTCTTTTGGCCCTGGCGGAGGCCTTGGACCACGAGGGGCTGCGCTCCCTCGCCACCAGCGATGTCTATTGGGATGACATTATTGCCATTGAATCGGTCGGGAACAAGCAGGTCTACGACCTCACCATCCCTGATTTGCACAACTTTGTCGCCAACGATATTTGCGTCCACAACACCAGTTTTGTACTCAACCTTGCCCGTAATATTGCGGCCCTGCACAACCTGCCGGTCTGTGTCTTCAGCCTGGAGATGTCCAAGGAGCAACTGGTCTATCGCCTGCTCTCCAGCGAAATCAGCATTGAAAGTGGACGCCTGCGGGCGGGGCGGGTGCGCCAGGAAGAGTGGGAAGTCCTGGGCCATGGCATCAACCAGCTCTCCCAGTTCCCGATTTACATCGACGATACGCCGAATGTTTCCGTGACCGAGATGCGCTCCAAGGTACGGCGGCTCCAGGCGGAACATGGCGGCAAGCTGGGCTTAGTGCTGATTGACTATTTGCAGCTGATGGAGGGATCTTCGACGGACAATCGCACCCAGGAGCTGGCCAAGATTACGCGATCGCTCAAGGGCATGGCCCGCGAACTGGAAGTGCCAGTCATGACCCTCTCCCAACTCAGCCGGGGCGTGGAATCCCGCACCAACAAGCGCCCGATGATGTCAGATTTGCGGGAATGTGTCACAGGCGACACGCTTGTCATGCTCTCCGATGGTCGTCGCTTGCCGATTGCCTCCCTGGTTGGGACCCAGCCCCATGTCCTGGCCATGACTGAAGGCGAGAAGATTGTCCCAGCGCAGAGTGATTTAGTTTGGAGCGTTGGCCATAAACCGATCTTCGAAATGAAGCTGGCCAGTGGCCGAGTCCTCAAGTCAACGGAAAAACATCGGATTTATACTGGCACCGGCTGGCAAGCGCTGAAGGATATTCAGATCGGCGATCGAGTGGCCCTTGCACGGCAGGTTGAGGTGGAAGCCAATCCTGAAATTGCTGCGAAATGGACTGATGCACAAATTGCACTGCTCGGCCATCTAGTGGGTGATGGTAGCTACCTGAAAGGTCAGCCGCTACGTTACACAACGGCATCAGAGGCCAATAGCAAAATCGTGACTGATGCGGCATTAGCCTTCGGAGTGCGAGTCAATCGTCATGCTGGTAAGGGGAACTGGCACCAGTTAGTTTTCAGTGGCAATGGTCATCGTTGGAAGCCTGCTGGGATCAACAAATGGTTGCGAGATCTGAAAATTTTTAATCAACGGTCCCATGAGAAGCATCTACCCAGTGAGGTTTTTCAGCTCAGCAGCGCACAGGTTGCCACACTTGTTGCCCACCTATGGGCTACGGATGGAACCTACTTCACACCAAAGACAAATAACACTGGTAGTCGAATTCATTTCTCAACCAGTAGTCGTGGATTAGCCGATGATGTGATGGCACTGCTACTGCGCTTTGGAATAGTGGCCAGGCTGAGAATTATCACCCATGAAAAGTACAGATCAGCGCATGTGGTTGAAATCTCTGGGAAGGCAATGCAGATGGCTTTCTTACGATCCATTCCGGCGGTAGGCTGCAAAGTTGATGACGCAAGACGGTTGGCCCAATACTTGGAAACTATCAAAGCGAATCCTAACCGTGACACCGTCCCGGTGGATGTCTTTTCCAAGGTGAAGTCGAGTATGCAGAAACAACGGATTAGTCAGCGACAGATGGCGGCATTGCGTGGGACTGCTTATGGCGGCTCATCACATTTTCAGTTTTCGCCATCGCGGGAGGTGTTGCTGGACTATGCAACGATTCTGAACGATGCGGCGTTAACGCAAAAAGCGACTTCAGATTTATTCTGGGATGAGGTCGTGGCGATTACCCCTTTGGGTGAGGCAGAGGTCTTTGACCTAACCGTTCCGGGTCGGTCCTCTTGGTTGGCCGATGGCATTGTGAGTCATAATTCCGGCGCGATCGAGCAGGATGCAGACATGATCATCATGCTCTACCGCGATGAGTACTACAATCCCGACTCCCCCGATCGCGGCATCGCCGAAGTCATCATCACCAAACACCGCAATGGCCCCGTCGGCACCGTCAAACTGCTGTTTGAACCCCAGTTCACCCGCTTCCGCAACCTGGCCGGTGGCCCCCAAGGATAGCCCCCGCAAGGGAGCCCAAGCAGTTACCTATAATGGAGAGCACAGCATCGCACCGGAGCTAGAGCTGCCATGACCCTTGCCAAGCCCACTCGAACGAAAGCAACTCAGGTGGTTCGCTCTGGGGCAGATATTCCGCTACTGGAAAATGGAGATCGCCTCACCCGCTCCGAATTTGAGCTGCGCTACTCCGCCATGCCCCAGCTCAAGAATGCTGAATTGATTGAAGGAATTGTCCACATGGCCTCCCCCGTCCGAGCCCGCAAACATGGCAAACCCCATGGCATTGTAATGGGTTGGCTCTTTACCTATTGCCAGGCCATGCCCAATCTGGAATTGCTGGATAACGCGACGGTACGCTTGGATGCAGACAACGAGCCCCAGCCCGATGCCTGCCTGCGGATTGAGGAAGCGGCGAGGGGCAGGTCGCGCATTGCCGAGGATGACTACGTTGAAGGGCCACCAGAGCTAATTGTGGAGATTGCAGCCAGCACCGCTTCCTACGATTTGCATGACAAGAAACAGGTCTATCGGCGCAATGGGGTGCAGGAGTATTTGGTCTGGCGGGTGCTGGACCAGGCGCTGGATTGGTTTGTGTTGCAGGATGGGCGCTATGTCGAGCTGGCGGCGGATGGGGCGGGGGTGCTGCGCAGTCAGGTGTTTCCAGGGCTGTGGCTGCGGCGATCGGATTTGCTCGAAGGCAATTTGCCAGGGCTGGTGGCGGGGGTGAATGGGGGGCTAGCTTCTGAGGAGGCCCAGGCGTTTGCCAAAGATCTGGGGGCGAAACCTGGAAGCGAGAGTTGAGGAAATATTCCTGGAGAATTTAGAGGTGTTTGGGGAAAGGCCATGCCAACCAACCGAGGCGAAAATTCCGGTGGCCAAGCCCGGATTCACCCCGGTTCATAGAATCTTTATGAAACCATTGCTCTAGCTCACTGCATAACCCTGTCTGCTCAAAGCAAAGATAAGGCTAGGTAGACTTACGGAGTCAGCTCCCAGGAGATCGATCTATGGTTCCCCAGACTTCAACCCTCCAGGCCCAATCCAGTGCTTCCCCAACACCATCTCCCCAGCCATCTCCCCCATCCACTGCCCTAGCAAACAACCCAACTCCTGGGCAGGAAGCCAACAGCGCCAACCAAGCCCGCTGCCGTGACTGGCTCGCCTGGGCCTTGGAAACCCTCGAAGCCCCGGCTTCGGCGCTGCTGCTGGACTCCCTCTCGGAGCTGATTTGGTCCACGGTGACCGGGCGGGGAAGACTTTTCCACAACGCTGAGCATATTCTGCACCTGGCCGAAGGTGATGATCCCCTCTGCACCCTGGCCGCCCTTTTCCATGATTCCATCTATGTCCAGGTAGATTGGGGCCTGGCTCCAGAAGTCCAAGCCCACCTCACTCCCTTCCTCGTTTGGCATGGCGGGGCGCTCTGTCTTCGTCCCGCTGCAGAACTGCGCCGGATAGCGGACAGTGCCTGTGTCAGCCTGCTGTTTGGCTTAGATCACGGCGAGCCCCAGCCCGCTGAACGGTTTAATGAATTTTTGAGTGCGCTACTGGCGGTGCAATGTCTCAAGCCACTGCTGCCCCAGGCAACATTGGCGGAGCTGGTGGTGGCGATCGAAGCCAGCATTCCCTTCCGCTCCACCGCCCAATATGTCCCTTCCGAACAGCTTTACAAACGGCTGAGCCTCGCCAACCAACGCTTTGAGCTGGGCCTAAGCCCTGGCGAAGTCGAACAGGCAATTCACCGGGCTGTCGCCTTTGCCAACCGCGATGTGGGCAGCTTTAGCATTGCCGATCCGGTGATCTTTTTGGATCAGACCTGGCGGCTTCTGCCCGAACTGACCCCGGCCCTGCGCAATCCCGGTCAATATTCCATCCAGGATTACCGCACGGCCTGCGCAGGATGGAAAGCTTTTTGATGGGTTTGGAGCCAGACCGGATCTTCCAGCAGTTTCGACAATCTCCCAATGGGCTGACCTGCAAGGCTTGGCGAGAACGGGCAGCCCATAACCTGGCGATCGCCCGTCTCTATTTGAGCAGCAAGCTGGTGGCGATCGCCATCCTCGAAGCCCTCGCCTCCGGGAGTGAACAGCGGCTGCCCCTCACGGCCTGGTTTGGCCCCCTCGAACAGCCGACCTCCTGGGAAGAGCGCTTCGCCGCCAACCAAACCTGCCAGGTTTCCCAAAGCTTAGTCGAACAGCAGGTCACTCAAATTGCCGAACATGGCCGCACCCGCCCCTGTCATTTTGACCTGGTCAAATCTCCCTTTGCAGCCTTCTTGATGCGATTTCTAGGGTTTGAACAGATCAAGCAGCTTCGCCTCCAGGCCGAAGCCCTATTTAGCCAACAGATCAGCAGCGAGCAGTTTTTGGAGCAGGTGCCCCACCTAGAGCGCCTCGTTACGCTGTAAACCCCAGCCCCAGCACTGGCATCCAGCTCGAAAACATGAGCTGAATTGGCGCAATGAACAACATCAACTCCACCACCAAGACCACAGAACTCACAATCGGAATAAACAAAGTCTCCAGGCTATAGAGCGAAGCATTAAACAACAGCAGCCCCAAAGCCAAGGCCAAATAGGTCAGCGTAAACCCAGTCGCGGCGATCAATCCACTATTAACTGCAATGCTGCTCAGCAACAGGGCGGTGGCCACCACCGCGCCCAGACTGAGGGGCGTATACAACCGCTTCGATTGGCCCATCAACAAAACGCATTCGATCCCAGCCAGCGTCACCGTAATGCAAAGTAGTGCAGCCATGTCCCTGTCCCCTGAAATTTGAGTCGTAGATGCGGATGAATCGATGCGGGCGGCGCGATCGCCGTTCTGCCCGGCCTGCATCTACAGTAGTCAACTTCCCCAGGCAGCAGTAAAAGCTTCCGTAAATATTCAGTGCATTTACGTAAAGCAGTGATGTAATTCCACCACTCTGCCCAGGGTTTTTCCGGATAGAACTGGGCCAAGCTGAGGATTTAAGGCGGGGAAAACCACATGTATGCGGACTGCTCCAGCCGATCTCCCTGGGCACAATTCTCCCTAGGCACAATTCTCCCTAGGCACAATTCTCCCTAGGCACAATGCCATCGAGCCCAAACCATGACCCGATGTCGGCAATGCGAACCGCGATCGCAATGCAAACCAGGGCTGCACCAGCGCAATGGCCTACAATCAAGGCCAAGGCATGGTCGAGGACCGAAAACCCATCGAGGGTCAGGTGCCGATGGCCTTTGCCATGTCCGGTTTGTCTGCCTGCGGGCCTTTTCCCAACGCTATGTTGCAGCTTGCGATCGCGCTCCTAGTGGTCATCTCCGGCTCCGCCTTCTGTTCTGCCACGGAAACCGCGCTGCTCTCCCTCTCCCTGGTCAAGGTGCGTCAGCTTGCCCAAAGCCGCAGCCCGCGCGCCCTGGCCCTGCTGACGATTCGCGAAAAATTAGCCGACCCATTGCCAGCATTGTCATTCTCAACAACGTTTTCAATATCGTCGGCAGCATCTGGATTGGACGACTGGCCGCTGAGCAATTGGGCGATGCTTGGCTGGGCGTCTTTTCAGGGCTCCTGACTTTCTTGATCATTGTCTTTGGCGAAATCGTCCCCAAGACCCTCGGAGAACGCTATGCGGAAACCGTGGGCTTGACCATCGCCATTCCCATCACTGGCATGACCTGGCTGCTGATGCCCCTGGCCTTGCTGTTGGAGCTGGTCACCGCCCCCCTAGTGAAGGGTAACCAGCGCCCCACCACCAATGAAGCCGAGATTAAGCTTCTCGCTCGGATTGGCTACCAAGAGGGCCTGATCGAAGACGATGAAGCAGCAATGATTCAGCGGATCTTCCGCCTCAATGACTTAACCGCCGCAGATCTAATGACCCCCCGCGTCGCCCTCACCTACCTGCGGGGCGCGACCACCCTGGGAGAGGCAAAGGACCAGGTGATTGGCTCCCAGCACAGCCGCATTGTGGTGACAGCGGAGTCGATCGACAAGGTGATCGGTGTGGCCATGCGAGCGGAGCTCTTGCTCGCCCTCGTTGAACAAAAAGACGATGCCTTGATTTCTGAACTGGTGCGCCCTGTAAAATTTGTGCCAGATACCCAGCGGGCCGATGTTTTGCTCAAGACCTTCCGGGAAGCTAGGGAACACCTGATGGTGGTGATTGACGAATATGGCGGCGTTTCTGGGGTTGTCACCCTGGAGGATGTCCTAGAGGAGCTGACGGGAGAAATTGTCGATGAGACCGATCGCAATGTCGATCTCCAAGCCCTAGCCCGACTGCGGCGCAAGCGCCTGTTGCGCGATCGCGGCTTCGAAACCCAGCGCTAGACCCCCCAGCCATTGGGCAAGCTCAAAAACACACTGAACAGCAGCACCACCACAATACCCATTGCACCAATCAAGTTCTCAAACTGTTCAGGGCCTCGGGGCAACTTAACCAGGACGCGACACCCCCCCAAGCCGTAGAGCAGCCCGCCCACCCCCAGCACCATCAGGGCCTTAATTAGGTCGTCGGGGTTATACAGTTCCAGGGAGAAACCATTGGCCAAAACCAAGCCGCCCAAGGTCACCCCCAAGGCCGCCTTCAGCCCCAGTTTGAGCGGCTCTTGCCGCTCCCCATCAGGAGGCGCGCCCGGCCCCATAGACGAAATCGGCAAAATCGGCAAAAAAATCAGCTTGGCACAGACCAGGGTCGTGCCCACCGCCGCCAGGGTCATCAGCCACCAGCTCGGTCCCCCCAATTGCGCCATGGTCAAGGTCTTGGCCCCATAGCCCGCCAGCAGCGGGCAACCCGCCACCGAGAGGGCCGCGATCGCCATCCCGCCCCAGAGCGATCGCGCCACCCCCGGCTGCTCGCGCAACCGTCGCAGGTCCCGACTGGGCAAATTGCCCGCCAGCAAAAACAGCGAGGCCTTGGCCAAGCCATGGGTCAGGGCATAGAACCCCGCCGCCACCGGAGCCACCAACAGAAAGCCCATCTGGGAAATGGTGCTCAAGGCCAACATGCGCTTGGTATCGCGCTCCACTAGGGCATAGCCCACCCCCAGCAGCGCCGTGGCCATACCCAAGCCCGCCAAGGGCGGCTGTAGCTCTGGAAACATCAGTCCACAGCGCAGCAGGGGAAACACCCCCGTCTTGACCACCACGCCGGACAGCATCGCCGACACGGGGGTCTCCGCCTCCGAATGGGTCAGGGGCAGCCACAGGCCCGAGACAAAGACGCCACCCTTGGTCAACAGCCCCAGGCAAAGCAGGGCCAGGGCTTCCGGGGTCGCCTCGGCCAGGCTGGAAAAGGCAAAGCTTCCGCTGGCCCGGTAGAGCAACACCGCCCCCATGAGGTAAAACAGCATTGCTGTGTTGCTGACAAACAGGTAGCGCAGCCCCACCCAAATGGCGCGATCGCTCCGGGCATAGGTCATCAGCAAAAACGACGCCACCGCAATCACCTCTAGGGCCACATAGAGGCTAATGAAATCGGCACAGATAAACACCGCATTGACGCTGCCATGGAGAACCATCAGCTGGGCATAGAAGAACCCGCCCTTCTGACTCGACCAGCAATACAGCAGCACCGCCGCCGTCACCACAGCATTGGTCAGCACGAAGTAGCCACCCAGGGCATCGACCTGTAGCGTCACCCCAAAGCTATCGAGCAGTTGCAAGGTCATCATGGAGCTGCTCGATAGCGAGGCTAGGCCATAGCCCATCGAGACCAAGGCCATGGCCAGCGCCAGGATGCGGGCCAGTTGTGGCAGCAAATAAATGCTAAAGCCGATCAAAAACGGCAGGGCAATCCAAATCAGGGTCATCGTCTCTAGGGTCATCCCAAAACTCCAGTTCTAGCTCGGATTACAGCATCGAATTACAGCATCGAATTACAACAGTCGAATTACAGCAGCCCGCGATAGCGAATAAACAGCAAGATCGCCGCCCAGGACCCCAGGGCCACCTTCAGGGCCACCAGCACATTCAGCAGGGGAACCCAGCCGCCACTGAGCAAGGCCCCCATCTCTCCCGCCGGCAGGGCAATGCCCAGCAAGCTGAGCAGGCGATCGCCACAAACAGCAGCACCGACACCTTCTCCCAGGTGGCCGCGTGATAGCGCTCATAGATTTCTTCCATCCACCGCGCGGAGGAGGTAATGGCCACCAGGCCAATCGCCGTGCCCCCCGCCACCCCCGCCGCAAAGCCGCCGCCAGGGCTGAGGTGGCCGCGAATGGCCAGCTCAATGCAAACCAAGGCCGCGATCGTCGCCCCCAGCCGGGCCAGCACAATCGAAGGCTGATCGGTGAATTGATACACCGTGCAGGCCGGCTGTTCATCGGCCAGCAAAAACTTGCAGCCCATGATCGCATGGTAAACACCACCACCTCAAAGATGGTGTCATAGAGGCGATTGCGAAAGATGATGCCCGACACCGCGTTGGGCACCCCCGCTTCGCTGACGATGGACTCGACCATGGCAGCATTGGAAAACGGCCCATCGGCGATCGCCCAATTGGCCCCCTCCCCGAACTCGCTCCCCAGGCCAAACAGGGGCAACAGCAAGAGTTTTAAAAAGACCGCAAGCCCAGCGACAAGGTAGATCCACTTCATGGCAATTCCTGAACTGAGGGAAGGGAAGACAACGGAGCCGAGACAGGCAGCGCGCCAGCGGGCGAATCGGCCAGATTCACCTGGCTCACCACTGCAAAGCTCGGGGGCAAGCTATCGCTCAAAATCTCATACAGGCGGCCCAGGCGGGTTTGGAGACGATAGAGCGACGCAGCTGAGGGGGACTGCTCCGCCCCCCCTGGGGCATGGCCTGGAGCATCAACCGGCAACACAGCGGTGTGAATGCGCTGGGTTGCCAGGGCAATCGTCAGCGCTTCGAGGCTGGGATAGGTCACCAGTTCCAAGCGCAGGTGATGGGGCTTGAGGCTCTTGCGGATAGCTGTGACGAGGGTTTCGTCCAAGGCCGCTGGGGCTGGGGCCGCTGAAACTGCCTCGGCCACCCCCTCGGCCAACACAGGTGCGGTCTGCTCAGTTCCAAACTCGCCCGTTGCAGGCTCAACCGTTACAGACTCGACTGTTACAGGCTCAATCGCTACAGGCTCGACATCCGGAGTCACCCATCCCAGGCGCATTTCCATCGAAGAGCGCACCGCCACCGCATAGAGCGTAATCGAGAGCATCGTCCCCACCAGGGCTTCGGTGAGGGCGACATCCGCTGCGCCAAACAGGGCATAGACCAAGGCCGCGATCGCCCCCAAAATCCCCCGCATGACCAGGGCCTGGTAGGGATTGACTTGCAACACCAACATCACTGCCGTCAGGGGCAACAACGCCGTAATCGCAATTAGATAGACATCATCCGTCATGGGACACCTCTCTAGAATTGCCAGAGCTGAACAGCTTGCCATAGCGGAGCGAAACTGTTCTGCCCTGAGTATCTGCCCCCTCCAGCATCTCTCCATGGCCATGACCGTGGCCGACGGCGCAATAGGCCAACACATAGCCCAGCACCGTATTCCAAATCGCCAAGGAGATCAGCGCCAACATCAACAGGGGCCACTCCCGAGGGATCTTCATCAACAGCCCCACGACGATCAGCATGGAGCCCAGGGTATCGGCCACGGACAGACCGTGCAGCTTGTACAGCACCGAACGGTGGCCCAGCAGCGGCCAGGTGCCCCACAGCCAAAACCACAGGCCAACCGCAATACAGCCATAGCTAAAAATATCGATCAAAACCGAGCTATTCATGACTCATTTACCCGTCGTATCACCTGGGCCAGGAGCATCAGCGAGGCATTGCCTAGGCTCAAAATCAACACTCCCACAACGCCAATCATCCAGTCGTCCCGCAGCACCGAAATCACCAAAATCATCAGCGATGTTTTTGTAGCAATGCTGGCAAAAGCCAGCATTCTTTGCCAGATATCCTCATCCTGGGCCGCCTCATAAATCGGGATTACCAAAATCGCAATCATGACTAATATCACCCAGCTCATTGCTCTCTCCTGCGCAAAATACGATGGACTTCGTACCAACCATCGGCTCGGCAGTCCACCACGATGGTCTTGGGCGTAAAGGTGATGATGAAGATGTCCAAAAAGATCAAGCCCGCACTGCGGTTGGGCTTGACGCGCTCCAGGACAATGTCTTCCCCTCGGTGGGGCTTGACCATGATTTCCACCGACTCCCAATAGGCTTGGGGAATGGCCACCAGCACCTCCCACAAGGCCCGCAGCCAGTCCTTGAGCTTGGAGCTCGCCAGATGGCTGCTGCGGGGCAACAGCAGGGCCACGGCCAAGCCAATGGCAATATTGGCCCAACTGCCATCGGCGGTGAGCAAAAACCAAATTGTCAGGCGCAGGAACAGATCGAGGATTGTAATCACGCCAGCACCATCCAAAACAATAGGGTTAGCATCAAACTCATGGTGCCAATCAAGTTGTCAAATTGCTCCAATAGCCGGGGCAGCTTTAGCGGCAAGCGTCGAATGATCAGTCCGTACAATAGCCAGCCGGTTCCTAGGGTGAGCAGGGCCTTGGCGATGGCATCTGGGCGGTAGGCTTCTAGATAAAAGCCGTTGGCCAATACCAATCCGCCGATTAAAACACCCATGGCCATCCAGAAGCCTGGATCTGGTGTTTTTGTGGCGGGCGCGACCATGGCACCGGAGTTGAGATCTAGATTGAGATCCAGGTTGAGATCTAGGGAGTGGGTCAGGGCCGGAGCCCCCTCCCCCGGAACCCAGGGCCAGGGGCCATGGGGCAGGAAGATGAACTTGGCAAAGGAAATGGCAGTGCCCAGGGCGGCGAGGTTCATGCCGATGACTTGCCAGGGCTCGATGGTCTTGAGGGTGAGACTCTTGGCTCCAAAGCCCGCCAGCAGGGGCAGGCCGGAGATCGAGAGGGCGCGATCGCCAAGACCGCCCAGAGGGACCAACCGATGGGCTGCCGCTGCAAGGCTTTAAAATTACGCGTCGGCAACTGCCCCGCCCCCAAAAACAAAGCCGACTTGACCAAACCATGGGTCAGGGCATAGAAGCCCCCCACCGCCGGGGCCGCCAAGACAAAGCCCAGTTGGGACAGCGTATGGAAAGCCAGCATTCGCTTGGCGTCCTTTTCGAACATGGCATAGCCCACCCCCAGCAGGGCCGTGGCCATGCCCAACCCCGCCAAGGGCGGCAGTAGCGCTGGAAACATCAGCCCACAGCGCAGCAGGGGAAATACCCCGGCCTTGACTACCACACCAGACAGCATCGCCGACACGGGGGTCTCCGCCTCCGAATGGGTCAGGGGCAGCCATAGCCCCGAGGCAAAGATGCCGCCTTTGGTCAACAGCCCCAGGCAGAGCAGAGCCAACACTTCGGGACTGGCCTCGGCCAGGCTGGAAAAGGCAAAGCTACCGCTGCTCTGGTACAGCAACACCGCCCCCATGAGGTAAAACAGCATCGCCGTGTTGCTGACAAACAGGTAGCGCAGCCCCACCCAAATGGCGCGATCGCTCCGGGCATAGGTCATCAGCAAAAACGACGCCACCGCAATCACCTCTAGGGCCACATAGAGGCTAATGAAATCAGCACAGATAAACACCGCATTGACGCTGCCATGGAGAACCATCAGCTGGGCATAGAAGAACCCGCCCTTCTGACTCGACCAGCAATACAGCAGCACCGCCGCCGTCACCACAGCATTGGTCAGCACAAAGTAGCCACCCAGGGCATCGACTTGTAGCGTCACCCAAAGCTATCGAGCAGTTGCAAGGTCATCATGGAGCTGCTCGATAGCGAGGCTAGGCCATA
>JAAUQQ010000060.1 GCA_012032745.1 Synechococcales cyanobacterium RM1_1_8 | reverse complement strand
ATTTGACTGGGCTGGCTGGACCTGGGCTGACTGAACCTGGGCTGACTGGGGCCTGGGCTGACTGGACCTGGGGTGACTGGGCCTGCTCTGAGCGGGCCTGGGAGAGTTGCGCAGGCAGCTCGATCCAGGCAGCATCCCAAGCGCCCACCGAGGCCGCAGTTTCACCAATGCTCTCGGGCAATCCTCCCCGACCGGTCACAACAAACTTGCTGCGGGCAATGGTGTCGGCACTGCACTGACGGGAGATCTGGTTGCTGGGATCGCTCAGATCCAGCGGCAATTCCGCTGCGCCCTGGCTCGGATCCACATTGAAGTTCTGGAGATCGAGGGTTCCCGTGGTGCCCGATGTTGCATTGACGGTGATGTCATTGGTGCGATTGGCCCGCAGCAGGGCCACATCGGGCTGATTGGGCTGAAGCTCAAAACCATTGATTGCCTCGGCCGCCACGGTGATCTGGCCGCCGCTGCCACTGAAGGCATTGGCGATGATGTCGTTGTTTTCCCCCGGCAGGGACAGCACCGAGGGGGAATTGATGAGGATGTTGCCCCCATTGCCTGCCCCCTGGGCCCGGCCCGCCGAAGCGCCAATGAAGCTGCCATTGCTCATCAAGACCACCTCGGTCAGATTAAGGGTGATGTTGCCCCCATTGACCGCATTGGAATCTGCAATTAGCTCCGCTCCATCGCTTAGGCTCAAGCGAGGCGTCCCCAAAATCGTGCCGCTGCCAATCGTCACATTGCCCGCTGCGCCGTTGCCCGTGGAGCGCAGGTAAATGCCGCTGCTGGCGGTAAGGGGAGCGATGGCCAGGCCGAACTGAGCCTGTCTGACCAGGTAGTCGGGATCGGTGCCAGCAATCACCAGACCATTGGTGGCATTGAGCTGGACCGTGCCCGCAGGGCCATCGCCGTCGCTGGTGCTGATGATTTGAGCACCGCTGAGGATCTGTAAATCGCTGAGGCTGAGGCCGATGTCGCCCCCCGCTTGGCCGTTGGCCGTGCGGGCATTCAGCACCGCGCCATTGCTGAGGGTGAGGCTCTGGGCGCTCAGGTCGATGTCTCCCCCCAAGCCCGTGCCAATGCCGCTACCGGAGCCCGGCGTGCCGTTGTTGGTAAATATACCGCTGGAGCGGCGGGTGATGGGGTTGCGGCCATCCAGGCGCAGGTCCGCGCCAATGTTGAAACGGACGCTGCCTGCATCGCCGAAGCCTTCGGTTGCGGCCACAACCTGAGCGCCATCCAGCAGGCTGAGCTGGGCGGCTTGGATGGAAATATCGCCGCCATCGCCCCGGCCCCCTGGGTTGACCTGGCTGGAGACGATGCTGGCAATGCCGCTGGCTTCCGTGCCTTGGATCATGACTGAGCCGGTGGCGGCGATCGCAATCGGGCCTGCATCCCCCAGGCCGGAGGTATTGGTCACAAACTGGGAGCCATTCAGCACCGCCAGATCGCCCGTGCGCAAGCTGATTCGTCCACCATGACCGATCCCTCGCCCATCCACCCGGCTGGATAAGAGGCTGGCCCCATCGAAGCTGCTGCGATCGCCCACCCCGATCTCAATCTCTCCCGCATCGCCCTGGCCAAAGGTGGCAGTTCTGATCACCGCATTGTTTTGCAATTCCAAGTTGCCCGCCTCGATCCGCACCGCGCCGCCATTGCCGATGCCAGTATTGGCAATGTCGCTGAGAATAATGCCTTGGTCGAGGCGGAGGCGATCGCCCGCCACAATACTGATATTCCCCGCATCCCCCCGGCCCAGGCTGGTGCTCTGGAGCCGGGCTCCATCCTCCAGCAGGATCAGGCCATCGGTTTCTAGCGCAATGTTCCCAGCCCGGCCAACGCCCCTGGGCTCGACGCTGGAGAAGATGCCGACGCTCGGGCCGGAAAAGAATAGGCGGCGATCGCCCCCCGGCTGGCCCCCCGGCTGGCTTCCGAACGCTCCTGAATCGAACGGTCTGATCGAAATATCACCGGCATCCCCCGCGCCATTGCTGGTCGAAATCAGCCGAGCCCCCCGCATCACATCCAACCGATCCACCCAAATTTCAATATCGCCCGTATCGCCCCCGGCCCCCAGATTAGGCGTGCCGATGCCCCCATCCTGGAGGGAAATCACTGGGGCTCGCAGTTGAATTCCGCCCGCTTCCACAGCCGGGGGGCGATTGAGCGCAATCAGGAGGGGGCTCGGTGTCACATAGTTGACGATGCCGCTGGCCCTGGCCCCCAAAAACTCCGGCGGGAGCGCCCCCAGCAGCGGCAGCAACGCACTCAAGCCCGAGAAAAAGTCAACAAACTGGCCGGGCTGACTGAAGCCTGAGAGCGTGATGGATTCCGTGGCATTGATCACCACATCCTTCGAGGTTCCGCTGCTGCTGGCGGAGCCGATGTAGCCCCCCGTCAGCAGTTCAACGGCTCGGCCCGAAAGCGTGATGCCGCCGCCATTGCCACCAAAAATTGCGCCATTGTTAATGCTGCTTCCCTGGGCAATGCGGACCAGGCCCGTGGCATCGATGGTGATGTCTCCGGCTTGGCGATCGCCCCCGAGACCGAGCAAGCCGAATGGATCCCTTGGATCCGCTTGATCAATCCCAGCAATCAAAATACTGCCCCCATCAATCGTGACATCGTCCGCCTGAACCGAAATCTCACCGCCCAGATTGGCCGAAACATTCACACCGGACTGATTCAAAATCGCCAGATCCGCCCGCGCCAGAGCCCCCAAGCTGCCCGGCACCAGGGCATTATTTCCCTGGACATTGCCCACCCCCGTCAGCGGCACCGCCCCAGCTTCCCCCAGGGCGGCAATATCAATGCGCCCATTCTGGGCAATCAAAATGCCACTGTCCAACGTCACATTCCCAGCCACCACCAGCAAATTCTGGCCATCCTCCACGACCAAGCCGCTGGGCGAACCAAACAGATCGATCTCCCCCGCCTGCACCTCGATCCCCGCCGGAGCCCCTCGACCAAACAACAGCGCCGTGGGCTGCACCGTCAGCAATGGCACCGCTGTGGGCGGCACCGCACTGAAGCTGCCCTGGTCGCCAAACTGCACCGCCGTGGCCGTGGTGACCCCGAAGGAGCCGCGCAGATCCAAGCTGGCATTGGGGCCAAAGAAAACACCGTTGGGGTTGATCAAAAACAGATTGATCGGTGGATCGCCCCCCGCCAGTCCCCCGCTTGCCCGCACCCCCAGCCTGCCGAGAATGTCCGATCGCTGGTTGCCCGTCACCCGAGCCAGCACCGTTTGAATCGCTGCATTATCGACTAGAAAAAAAGCGGCCTGTCCCTGGCCAACGCTAAAGGCTTCGAAGCTGTGGAATAAATTACTGCCCCGCTGGGCACCGCCCGTGATGTTTAAGCTTGGCCCAGCGGGGAGCACCTGGGAAGATTCTGCACCTAAACTGTTGTCGGGTACAACAGATTGAGCTATTGCTGACTGCTCTCCGCAGAAAAGCGACAGGTAGGACCATAGGAGCCAGCCCCCAAAAACTTTTTTTGTTGCCACTCAGTCCGTAGTTCTAACTCAATGCTTACAGTGTAGAGGTTTTTGCCTCCCAGGTTGTATAAATAACCACCTATAAATGCGTGAAACCGAGGAAGACTGTGCAGCCATCCCACAAAACCGATAAAAACCGTAAAACCCTCAGCGGTCGGTGCCAAAAGTCCCTATCATCGCAGTAGACTTGCTGATAGGGCGCTTGCTGACAGGGACACCTTCAGAACTACTTTTTCAGGGCCGAACAATGCCAAGCCTTCAGACGAGATTGCGAACGGCATTGCGCCCGTTTCACAACCGATTGCCCCGCCGTGATCCTGCTGCTCCCAGGCGTCAGCGCCGCCGCACCTCAATTTTGGCAACGCTGGCCCTGGCGGCGCTGCTCTGTGCCGTACAGGTTCCAGTCCTGGCCCAGCTCGCTGCCCCCCGATCGGCCCAGGGATTAGCCCAGGGATTAGCCCAGATATCAGCCCAGACTGCCCCCATTTTCAGCCAGGGCAGCGAGCCAGCAGCCCTGTTTGGCCAAGGCCAGGCCCAGTACCAAGCGGGGGAATATGCAGCGGCGATCGCCAGCCTCACCCAGGCCATCCAAGGCTACCAAACCAGCGGCAACCGCCTGGGCCAGGCGATCGCCCTGGGCAACCTCTCCCTCGCCCAGCAAAAACTCAGCCAATGGCCCCAGGCCAGCCAGGCGATTGAACAAAGCCTGGCGCTGCTGCCCCAAACCCAGGCGGATGACCGCACCCGCGCCGCCCTGCTGGATATCCAAGGCAGCCTGCAACTCGAAACCGGCCAGGCCCAAGCCGCCCTCGACACCTGGCAGCGCTCCGCCCAAGCCTACGAGGCCCTGGGCGATCGCGATGCCCTGGCCCGCAACCGCATCAACCAAGCCCAGGCCCTGCGCATTCTCGGCTTCTATCGCCGAGCCCTAGAGCTGCTCACCACCGCCCCGGCCCTGCTGGAAGCGGAACCGGATTCCCTCACCAAGGCCACCCGGCTGCGGCTGTTGGGTGATGCCCTGCGGCTGTCTGGCCAGGGCATCCCAGCCCGAGCCCAGCTCCAGGCCAGCTTGCAGGTGGCCCAGGCGGTGGGAGATCCGGGGGCGATCAGCGCTGCCTATTTGGGCCTCGCCAATCTGGATCGGGCAGAAAAGCGCTGGGATGCCAAAGCCAAGGCCCCGATCGCCAGCGACAACCCCGCCCTGGAGAACTACATCCAGGCAGCGGCGACGGCCCCCAGCCCTGGGGAGGCGCTGCAAATTCGCGCGACTCAGTTCAGCCTGTTGGTGGAGCAAAATCTGCTGGCGGATGAAACGCCAGGGGCGGACCCAACCCCAGCCGCCAGACAAAAACGCTGGGGCGAGGCCTTGAACCTCTGGCGTGAGTTGCGCCCCCAACTGGATCAGCTCCCCACGAATCGATCTGGCATCTACAGCCTCGTCCATGTGGTCCAGAGCGCCCTGGAGGCCCCTCCCGAGGATTTAGCCATTGCGGCCACCGAGCTGCTGCCGCTGTTGCAGCGGGCGATCGCCCAGGCGGAGCAGCTCGATGACAGCCGCGCCCGCGCCCATGCCCTGGGCAGCCTCGGCCACCTCTATGAAGTCAACCGACGCTGGCCCGAAGCGACCCAAATCACCCAGCGGGCGCTCCAACAGGCCCAGCTCCTGGATGCCCCAGATATTTCCTACCAGCTCAATTGGCAACTGGGGCGGTTGCTGAGCGAACAAGACCAGATTGAACCGGCGATTGGAGCCTATGATGCGGCGATCGCGACCTAGAAAACCTGCGCCGCGACCTCGTGGCCGTCAACCGCGACATTCAGTTTTCATTCAAAGAGAGCGTCGAGCCCGTCTACCGCCAATCCGTTGGCCTGCTGGTCAAGTCTGACCCCGGCGGACGTCCCAACCTGGGCAATTTGGAAAAGGCCCGCGCCCGGATCGAAGCCTTGCAGGTGGCGGAACTGGATAATTTTTTCCGAGAAGCCTGTTTGGATGGCCAAGCGGTGCTGCTGGATGAAGTGGTGGACAAGCAAAATCCCACCACGGCGATTGTCTATCCGATTCTGCTCGAAGATCGCCTGGAGGTGATTGTCAAGGTGCCCGGCCAAACCGCCCTCCAGCACCACGGCATCGCCATCTCCGACAGCCAGGTCGAGGGCGTTTTGACCCGACTGCGGGCCAACCTCCCGCTCCTCGCCGAAACCTTGGCAATTCAGCGAGATGCCAAAACCGTCTATGACTGGTTGATTAAGCCCTTTGAAACGGCGATCGCCGACAGCAAGGTCGATACCCTCGTGTTCGTTTTGGATGGGGCCTTGCGCAACGTCCCCATGGGGGTGCTCTACGATGGCCAGCAATATTTGGTAGAAAAATACGCCCTGGGCGTCAGCTTGGGTCTCCAACTCCAGGCCCCAGGCGATCGCCCAGGAAAGCCTGAATGTACTCGCAGCGGGCCTGATCGATCCACCGGAGGACTTCCGGGGCCGCTTTTCCTCCCTGCCCGCCATTGAGCAGGAGTTCCAGCTAATCGACCAAGCGGGTGTCGCCAACCAGCAGATGCTCAATCAGGCATTCACCAGCGAGAGCCTGTCCAGCAAGGTCAATGCTGAAAGATTTAATGTGGTTCACCTGGCGACCCATGGCACCTTCAGCTCCAGGGCCGAAGAGACCTACATTTTGGCGGCGGATGGGCCAATCAATGTGGTGCAGTTGGATGGGTTGTTGCGCGATCGCTCCCAGTCCGAGACCCAGGCGATCGAGCTGCTGATTCTCAGCGCCTGCCAAACCGCCGAAGGCGACGATCGCGCCGCCCTGGGCTTGGCAGGCGTGGCGGTCAAGGCGGGAGCCCGCAGCACCCTGGCGTCGCTCTGGCAGGCCGATGATCAGGCGACGGCCCTGGTGATGGGTGATTTTTATCAGCAGATCACCGAAGGCAAGTTGACCAAGGCAGAGGCCCTACGCCAGTCCCAACTGAAGCTGCTGCGCAGCGAGAGCCGTTATTATCCGGGCCTCTGGGCACCGTTTATTTTGGTGGGCAACTGGCTGTAGGGACGTTCAGCGGAACGGGTTTAACCCAGGGCCTGCTCAATGGCGGCTTTGAGGGCTGCATCATCGGGGGGCGTCTTGGGGTCAAAACGGCCCACGACCTCGCCATCGCGACCGACCACAAATTTGCCAAAGTTCCAGCCAATGTCTTCGCCCTCGCCCACCAAAAACTGGTAGAGGGGGCTGCGATTGGGGCCGTTCACATCCTGCTTTTCGAGCAAGGTGAACTCCACATCGTATTTGTTCTTGGCAAAATCCTGGATCTCATCGGGGGAGCCGGGCTCCTGGCCGCCGAACTGGTTACAGGGGACACCCACAACCACAAGGCCGCGATCGCCATAGGCTTTATCCAAGGCGACGAGGCCGCTGTATTGCGGGGTCAGACCACATTGGCTGGCCACGTTGACAAACAAAACAACTTTGCCAGCGAGGGTCTCAGGAGCGAGGGGTTTGCCATCAAGGGTGGCGAGGTTGTTGGGTAGGGACATGGGAAAGGTTGAATCTCGAAACTCTCCCTATTGTGGATCATTCTGTGGCTCATTCTATGAATAATGCTCGGGCCAATGGCGCGCAAAGCCCGGTCAAACGGGAACTATTCCCCTACAATGTCCGACATCAAACCGGTCTGATATCCCCTCAGATATTTCAGATTATTTAAGATAGACCATCCCAAATCCCGGCCAGAACAGACTGGCCCTCTGGAGTTCCCATGCAGCTAGTTCCCCCGCAGCAATTGGCATCCCAAACCCTCACTCGCTTGGCCACCCTCAGCAGCGTCACCGTTTTGGGCAGCATCACCGTTTTGGGCAGCGTCACCGTTTTGGGCAGCCTGGCAACCCTACCCGCCCAGGCCGCGAGCCCGGACGATCTGCGCCGCCTGCTGACGAGCAAAGCCTGCGCGGGCTGCGAGCTCGGCGATGCCGGGCTGGTGTTTGCCAACCTGGAACAGGCAGAGCTGGGCCAGGCCAACCTCAGCCGGGCCAATCTCAGCCGGGCCACCCTGAGTGGAGCCAACCTGCGGGGCGCAAATTTAGCGGGGGCGGTGCTCTATGGGGCGAATCTCTACAATGCCGATTTGACCGGGGCGGACCTGCGCGGGGCGGACCTGCGCGGGGCCTATTTGGGCGGGGCTAAGTTTGGCGGCGGGCAGCTTGAGGGGCCATTGTTGCAGGGGGTGCTGTTGCAAGGGGCGATCGCCATCCCCAGCGACCTGGTCAGCGCCGAAACCTACCACAACTGGGCCATGGCCGAAGCCCAGGCCAGCCGCCACGAAGCAGCGGTGAACTACTACAACCAAGCCCTCAGCCAAGATCCCAACCTGGCTTCCGCTTATCTGGGCCGCAGTTTCTCGATTTCGGTGTTGGGCCAGCTCGACCAGGCCACCAGCGATGCGGAGCAGGCCCAGGCGTTGTTTGTGGCAGCGGGCGATCGCCCCGGTGCAGACACCGCCGCCCAGGTGTTGCAAATGATTGCCCAGGCCAGAACGGCCCAGGCGGAGCTGGCGACCAATCCCCAGCAGCCAGCATCCAATACTGGGATTCGCCAGGGCAGCAGCGGCGGGCGGGGCTGGGGCAGTTCCATCGTGGGTCTGTTTCGCCGGTTTGCGCCGATGGTGTTTAACTTTTTGCTGTAGCCCCAGCCTCCCCTGTTGTGTCTAGGCTGCCGTCTCTCGCTATTGGGCGGTGAGGCGGCAGCGGTGGGTTGGGTCTGGACGAATGCTGCTGGGGGCGGCGATCGGGGCGATTTTGCCCTGGGCGGTGGCCGCTGGCCGGGTCGTGAGGCTTCGGCGGAGTGGAGGGGCGGCTGGGGCGAGTCGGGCGTGGGATGGGTTGGGGCGGCTGGGGCTGAGGGATTGGGTTGGGGGATCCAGGTGGCGGTGTAGTCCTTTAGTACCCCCACCCCCAGCCCAAATCAGGAACATCGATCCATGCGTATCTCAAAACAGCAGCCTAGGATAGACACATCGGCAAAGGAAGCCAACCCGTTTCCCCACCGACCATTTGTTCCCCATACAACCATTCGTCTGGAGCCATTCCATGAAAGTCCGTACCCCTGTTCTGCTCGCTGCCGCCGCCCTGATCATCCCCATGGCAGCCTCCCTCCTCACCCCCGACTTCGCCCAAGCCCGCAGCCCTCGCCACGGCAACCGCGCCGAACTCATCGCCCAGGGCGGCGGCAGAATCCTCACCCCCGAACAGCGCGAAGCCAAAATGGCTGAACGGGAAGCCAAAATGAAAGCCGAGCTGGGCCTCTCCGACCAACAAGCCGCCCAAATCCAAGCCATCCGCGAATCCTATAAGCCCCAATTCGATGCCCTCCGGGCCCAGGGCAAAGCCCTCAAAGACAGCGGCGCTGACCGCACCGCCATGGAGCCCATCCGCGAACAAATGAAAACCCTGCGCGGCCAAGTCAAGGCTGAAATCGGCCAGGTGCTCACCCCCGAACAGCGGGCCAAAGCCGAAGCCATGAAGCCAGAACGGGGCGATCGCCGGGGCGGTCGGGGCGAGCGGGGCACCGCCCCCGCTCAGTAGGCCAACTGCCACGCTGAACTCGAATCAGCAAACCCTGCTTGCCCCGGCTCCGGCAATTGGCCACGCTGATGCCTAGGCAACTTAGGTAACTTAGGCAACTTAGGCAACGGCCACCCTTCACCGGAGCTGACGGAATTCAGCGCTGAACTTCATCACACCACAACCCACACCGGCCCCATCACGCCAAACCATAGCGCCCTGGGGATTTTTTTATTTCAGAATTGCCCGCACCTCCAGCCCAGGTCCAGCTTTCTCCCCAGATTCCGCTGCTGCATCTAGCCCCTCCGCCTCGGGCAACGCCCCCTGCATCTGCCCCAGCCAGTCGATCAGGTTCTCCAACTGCTGCTCCATGCTCACCATCGCCAGCCCCCGCACAATCACCTTGCCATTGTTGTAGACAAAACGGGAATGGAGATGCTTCGGCAAGTTCTCCTTCAGCAGCTTCCAGCCCGGCTCCTCCATGGGCGTCTCCAACACCACATGCTGTTTGCCCTCCGGCGCAATGCGGGAAAAGCCGACTTTCTTCGCCACCTGCTTTAACTCCATCACCCGCAGGAGCTGCTGGGCCGCCATGGGGATGGGGCCGTAGCGATCGCTCCATTCCGCTGCGATCTGCACAAGCCCCCGCTTATCACTGGTCGCCGCTACGGCCCGGTAGGCCGACATTTTCTCATCCAAATCGGGAATATACTCCGCTGGGATAAACGAAGTGATCTTCAGATCAATTTGCGTGTCATCTACCTTGGGAATCTCTTGACCGCGAATCTCCTGTAACGCCTCTTGCAGCATTTCCATGTATAGGTCAAAGCCGATCGCCTCCATCTGCCCCGACTGCTCCACCCCCAGCAAATTGCCGACGCCGCGAATCTCCATATCCCGCATGGCGAGCTGGTAGCCCGAGCCCAACTGAGTGAATTCTTGGATCGCCCGCAGCCTGCGCCGAGCCTTTTCCGACAGGGACGACTGGCTGGGGTAAAACAGCCAGGCATGGGCCTGGATGCCCGCGCGACCGACTCGTCCCCGTAGCTGATACAACTGGGACAGGCCAAACCTATGGGCATCGCGGATCAAAATCGTATTGACGCGGGGAATGTCCAGACCCGATTCCACAATCGTCGTGCAGAGCATCATGTCCGCTTCGCCATTGCCAAAGGCCAACATGGTCGCTTCTAGCTCGCCCTCTTGCATTTGGCCGTGGGCGATCGCCACCCGAATGCTGGGCACCATCTCCCGCACCTGGGCTGCGATTTCCTCAATGCCCTCCACCCGAGGCACCACATAGAAAATCTGGCCGCCCCGATCCAGCTCCTGGGAAATCGCCGATCGCATCACTTCCAAATCAAAGGGCGAGAGGTGGGTTTTGATCGGGCGGCGCGAGGGCGGCGGCGTCGTGATCAGGCTCATCTCCCGCACCCCGGATAGTGCCATATACAACGTCCGGGGAATCGGCGTGGCGCTGAGGGTGAGCACATCCACCTGGGTCTTCAGGGCCTTGATTTTTTCTTTTTGGTTGACCCCAAAGCGCTGCTCCTCATCCACCACCAACAGACCCAAATCCTGAAACGCCACCGCCTTGCCCAACAGTTGATGGGTGCCCACCACCACATCCAGTTCGCCGGTTTGGAGCCGATTAAGAATGTCTTTGCGCTCGCTGGCGGAGCGGAAGCGGTTGAGCAGGCCTACCTGGATCGGGTAGGGGGCGAAGCGATCTTTGATCGTGTGGTAATGCTGCTGGGTGAGAATGGTTGTAGGTGCAAGTAGGGCCACCTGCTTGCCCGCTGTCACGGCTTTGAACATGGTCCGAATCGCCACCTCGGTTTTGCCAAAGCCGACATCGCCACAGACGAGGCGGTCCATGGGTCGGGCGCTTTCCATGTCCAGCTTGACATCGCGGGTGGCCTTGAGCTGGTCCGGCGTGGCCTGGTAGGGGAAGGAATCTTCAAGCTCCTGCTGCCAGGGGGTGTCGCGGGGGTAGGTAAAACCTTCATCTTTGGCGCGCTGGGCATAGAGCTGGAGCAGGTCCACGGCCACTTTTTGAATGGCCTTGCGAACTTTGCTTTTGGTTTTTTCCCAGGCCTTGCCCGTCATTTTGTTCAGGGTTGGGGCCTCGCCCTTGGTGCCCCGGAAGCGGGACAGGGCTCCCACCTGATCCGCCGCCACCCGCAGGACGCCATCTTCATAGTTGATCACCAGATACTCCCGCGTTTCATTGGCGACGCGCAGGGTTTCTAGCTTGAGAAAGCGACCGATGCCGTGGTTGCGGTGGACCACATAGTCGCCGGGGGTGAGCTGGTTGGGGTCCACCTGCTTGGAGCGGGCTTGGCGGCGCTTGCGCACATAGCTGGGGGTGGCGAGGCTGTGCTGGCCGAAGAATTCGCGATCGGTGATGACGACGGTGCGGAAGGTGGGCAGGACAAAGCCTTGGAGCTCCGCTTGGCCCGCATATTTGAGGCCGACGGCGACCTTGGCGCGGGTGAGTTTTTCGATCGCCGGATAGTCCCGAGGATTGGGAATAAACTGGGCGGCACAGTCATGTTCCTGGAGCAGGGAGACGGAGCGGCTGGGCTGGGCCGACAGCAGCCACACCGCAAAGCCGCGCTCCCGCTCGGTTCTGATGATGTCGGCCAGCTTGGCGAACTGGTGGGGCACGGCGGCAACGGGGCTGGCGGCCAGGTTGAGGCTGCGAATGCCCGCCCGTTCGATCTCTTCGTGGAGCTGGCTGAGGTCGATGCGCTGAAAATGCTGGAGTGGGGCGGTGGCTTGGGCGAAGTCTTGGTGGAGTTGGGGCAGTTGGGGCCGGGTTTCTTTCCAGGCGTCTTCGACGTGCTCGACCCAGCGATCGCAGTGGGCCTGACACTGCTCCGGTTCATCCACCACCACCAGGGTTTGGGCGGGCAAATAGTCCAGCAGCGTCGCGGGGGCATAGGCCAGGCCCGCAAAGCGGCGCAGTCCCTCAATCGGCTGGCCTTCAATGAATTTCTCGGTGTCCGCTGGGCTGAGGTAGTCCGAGGGGTCAAAGCCGGGCTTGGTTTCCAGCTTGGCGCGGATGATCGGGCGGTAGCTGGTCGGGGTCAGCACACAGCGCTCGATCCGATCGAGGGAGCGCTGGGTCGCCGGGTCCAGCTCGCGGATGCGCTCTAGCTGATCGCCGAACAGATCGAGGCGCACCGGCAGCTCCGAAGCCACCGGAAAAATGTCGATGATGTCGCCCCGGCGGCTCCACTGGCCTTCGGTTTCCACCGTGGCGGTGCGCTCATAGCCCAACTGGGTCAGGCGATCGCCCAGGGCCTTGATGTCGATTTCCAGGCCCGTTTCCAAGCTGAGCAACTGGGCTTCTAGCTCGGCGCGGGGGGGGAGATGGGGCTGGAGCGATCGCTCAGTCGCCACCAAGGCAAATGGAGGAGCCAGTTCACCGGCCTGGCCAGCCTGGGCTTCAGCTCCTGAGCCTTCGACGGTTGTTAGACCCACTGGCGCAAGGCTGCACAGCTCCGCCAAGATCTGCAACTGCCCCCAGACCATCTCCCCTTCTGGATCAAAGTCTTCGTAGGGGGAGGACTCCGAGCTGGGGTAAAAATGAACCGTCTTCCAGCCCATGGCATCGAGCTGGGCCGCCCAGCGCCCGGCATCTTCAATCGTGGCGGCGATGATGCAGAGGGGGCGGGCTTGGCGGTTGGCGATCGCGGTCGTCACAAAGCCCTGGGGCAAGGTCGGGGCTCCCCCCAATCGCAGTCGCCCCCGCTGCTCCAGCGTTTGGACGAGTTCCTGGGTGAGGGCAGATTGCTCCAGGGCGCGGACGATGGACGAAAAAGCCATAGGGGAAAAGCGATCGGGGCAGAGACAGCAAAAGCCGGACGAAGCCCAGAATGCCATTACCCAGGGTGTCACGGCCCAGAATGGGAGTGGCCATGGCAGGGCTGGCGGCTCAGTCCGTTACCTGCTCGAATTTTACCTTTGATCTCAATGCCTTGGCGCTGAATGCCGCTGGCTCGAATGCCCCTGGTCCGAACGCCCTGGTCCGAACGCCTATTGCTCTCGCCTACAATTCCGCTTCCATTACCAGCCACGTTGGTGCAGGGGATGGGCATCCCAATCGAATTCCCCGCTGCGACCTGGATCTGCCTGGGCTTGGGCGGGACTGGGCTTGGCTTGGGGGGGCTGGGCTGGGCTGCTCCTGGCCTGGCTCCCCGGCGGTATCAAGGCAGACGCTCGGGCAGGAGCGACGGACGGTTCTGCTGGGCGCTGGCGCAGGGAGCGCTTGAGGGCAGGCACGACGTTGTACCAAGTCAGGCTGTCATCTCCCAGCAGTTGCTGAATCTGTTTGAGTACCGAGTCGGCCACGGGGGTGCGATCGTGGGGCAGGGCCGTGGTTTCCCGCAGGGGATCCCGACGCACGGCGGCAATGCCCTGGCGCACCGCCAGCTTCACCTTGTCGTAGAGTTCATGTTTGCCCCGCTCCCACTGCCGCTCCCAGCCCTCGGCGCTGGTCACATAGAGAGGAGGAAGAATATTCAAGGCGTAGGCTTTGACCTGGGAAATCTTAATGAAGTCCTGGAGCGGCTGGGGTAAGGCCTGAACCTGGTGTACCACTTCCAGGGTCACCAACATTTCCATGGCGTTGGTCGGTTCCGGGCCCAGGTCCTGGGCGGTGGCCTGGAACTCGCTGGACCGAGTCCGAGCCGGGCCGGGCGCAGCGCTACGCTGCCGATTGCGAATGGCATCGGCCTGGCGCTGATAGGGGTTGAAAAAGGAACTGGGGTCGGCGGGCTGGTTAGACATGGAAACGCACCTTCTGAACGCGGGTACCTAAACGCGGATAAGAGCTATCGCCTCGGGAACAATAGCGAGAGGCTGAACTCAGGGAAATTTCTGGTTTGGCATCAAGTCATCTGAATGTGGGAACGACCTGAATGTGGGAACGACCTGAATCTGGGATTGACTAGATCCCGGAATGGCGTCATATGGGAATCACCATGGCACGGGCTGGGGAAACATGCCTAGGTTTTATTGTGAAATTACAGAGGCTTTTTAGTTGCGATCGCGACATAAAAAGCTCCATGAATATTTTGTTCCCAGTGCTCAGGATTCGGTATAGATTCGCACTCTTGATGCCTCCTTCTTGCAGGAACATTCGTGGAAGAGCCCGAACAAACCCAGAGCAAATCCGGGTGATAGCCCTATCTATAGCGATCGGAACATGGATCAACCCGGATGCACCCATTGTGGAACAACGGGTGAAATTGTTCCATGCTTCATCCCAGCTCTATCAAGACGCATGATGCATTAAATTGTGGTCAAAAGGTTTTGATCCGGATCGGAATCCGCTCGGGATCGGTGACGTAGATGGAGTTAGGCCACGATGTTTGCTCAGCCAGTTCTCTGTTCTTTCTGGACGACTTCTTTGGGTCGTCGTTTTGTGAGTCACTCTCTCTCTCCAGCCATGCCTTGGCCGCTGCGCCTGCTCGTGACGAAGGGGTCGCTGGCATTGCTGCTGTGCGGCGGTGCTGGCTGGAGGAGGGGCGATCGCGGCCCCATTGACCCCAAGAGCAGCCCAGACCCCCGAGAGCAGCCCAGCCCCACCCACTGCTGACCCAACCCCAGACCCCAACCCCAGATCTGGGCTGCTCAGCCGAGCCCAAAGCGCCCTGCGTGCCGAACGCTACAGCGAAGCCGAGGCCCTCTGGCTGGAGCTGGCCCACCAATGGCCCGACTCCGCAGAGATCTCCTACAGCCTGGGCCTGACCTTCCACCGCCAGTTCAAAATCGAAGCCGCTGCCGAAGCCTATATCACCGCCACGGTCCTGAACCCCAACCACCGTGAAGCCCAGATCAACCTCTCCCTGGCCCGCATCCAGCTCGGCCAACTGGAGGAAGCCCTCCTGCCCCTGGCCCACGTCCTGGCGCTGCCGGACCGGCCCTCCAGCCCCGCCAGCATCCACACCCTGGCCCACTACAACCAGGCCGTTATTTTTGGTCGCCAGAGCAAGCTAGAAGAGGCCCGCCAGGAAGTGGATAAAGCCCTGGCGATCACGCCCTCCTTCGAGCAGGCGCGGGAATTGATCGAATTAATTCGCTAGGCTCCGCGCTCGATTCTTGGCAGATTCGCGGCGGAAAATCGGCGCACTGAACCTGCTCTGTTAGAATAACGGGGTTGTTTAGGGCTGCTGGACCTTTGAGTCGTTCGCTAGACCTCCCCAAAATTGATGAGCTCGCCCAGGAGCTGGCTGCAATCCAGCAGACGGGCTCTAAGCGCATCGCCATGCTTGGCTCTCGCCATGTTCCGATCACCCACCAACAGCTCATCGAAATGATGACCTACGCCATGGTTCTGGGTGGCAACCGCCTCGTCACGTCCGGTGCCCAAGGAACCAATGCAGCGGCCATTCGTGGTGCCATGCGGGCTGATCCAAATCTGCTGACCGTGATTTTGCCCCAGAGCCTGAGCCGCCAGCCCCGTGAATCTCGCGAACAGTTGGAGCAGGTGATTCACCTGGTCGAGAATCCCGCCAACGATGAGCTGTCCCTGGCCGAAGCCAGTTCGCTGTGCAACCAGGAGATTGTTTCCCGCTGCCAGCAGCTCATCTGTTTCGCCTTCCACGACAGCCACACCCTGATGGAGACTTGCAAATATGCTGAGGATCAACGGCGTGTGGTGACTTCGTTCTTCTTTGACTAGGTTGGCTAGGTTAAATCATATCCAGGGGGCAAAGGAATGGCTGCCTTTTCATTTGATGTGGTCAGCGATTTTGACTACCAGGAATTGGTCAATGCGGTGGATCAGACCCGCAGAGAAATTAAAACGCGCTATGACCTCAAGGACAGCAAGACAGAGTTGGATCTGAGTCCTGAGAAAATTGTGATCGAGACCAATGGCGAAATGAGCTTGGATGCGGTGAAGACACTGCTCCAAACCAAGGCCGCCAAGCGCCAGCTCTCGCTCAAAATTTTTGAGGAGGGCAAGGTCGAGGATGCCAGCGGCAGTCGCCTGCGCCAGGAGATCACGCTGAAGAAGGGCATTCCCCAGGAGTTGGGCAAGCAAATGTCTAAGGCGCTGCGGGATGAATTTCGCGATCGCAAGGTCCAGGTCTCCATCCAGGGCGATGCCCTGCGCATCAGCAGCAAGTCCAAGGATGATCTGCAACTGGTGATGCAGTCCCTGCGCGGGGGCGACTGGCCCGTGGCGCTCCAGTTCGATAACTATCGTTAAAAACAGCCCGTTAAACACAGCCCGTTAAACACAGCCTGTCAAAAACAGCCCGTTACCGTTAACCGCAGCCTGCTACCGCCAGGGCCGCCGGTCCGCAACCTGTTCTGAGGCCCGCCATGCAGTTCGATGACCTAGAGCCGATCCTGCTAGAACTATTCGGGGATGACCTGATGGTGATGTCACCCGACGGCTTCCAGGTAGAGCAAGGGGGCCTGCGCCTGTTGGTGCTGCTGTCTGAGGATCGTTCCTGGCTGCGGCTGTTGGTGCCTCTGGCTCCAGCGGCAGAGGCCCAGCCGTTTTTGGAGCCGCTGCTGGCGGCCAATTTTGACCAGACCCAGTGGGTGCGCTATGCCCTGCACCAGCAGGTGCTGTGGGGGGTGTTTCACCATGGCCTTGCCAGCCTCGTCGAGGGGGATTTCCGCCAGGCGATCGCCCAGCTTTTGGAACTCAATCGCCAGGGGTTGGATGGGCTGTTTGGCGATCGCATCGAAGGCCAAATCCGCCAAATCGTCACCGCAGCCCAGGCCCAGGGCCAAAGCCTGGAATCGACCCTGCAAACCCTGGAGCGCTTCTATGCGGAGGGCATGTTGGGCGGGCTGGACCAAAGCGCCCAGGAAATCGTGGACACCGCCAAGCGAACGCACAGCGAGGTACACGGTCCGATTCCGCTTCCGACTCGCGTGGAGCGCTACACC
>JAAUQQ010000467.1 GCA_012032745.1 Synechococcales cyanobacterium RM1_1_8 | reverse complement strand
CGGGGGCGAGGCAGTCGCGGGGCTGCCATGGAACGGGCGGCTCGCAGCTCGAACAAAACCATAGGAAAACGGCCAGAGATCACCCTGACCGCCCATTCTAGGTGATTTTTCGGGCCGCTCAACCTGAGCCCGGACCTATGCCTCGGCCCAATTGGCCCAATCCTGGGGCTTGAGGAAGGTTTCGTACAGCTCCGCCTCTGGGGTGTTCGGCTCCGGCTGGAAGTCGTATTCCCAGCGCACCAGCGGCGGCAGGGACATCAGGATGGATTCGGTGCGGCCATTGGTTTGCAGACCGAAGATCGTGCCGCGATCGTAGACCAGGTTGAATTCGACGTAGCGACCGCGTCGGTAGAGCTGGAAGTTGCGCTGGCGATCGCCATATTCCATGCCTTTGCGCCGCTCAACGATGGGCCCATAGCAGTCCAAGAAGGAATTGCCACAGGTTTGGATGAAGGCAAAAACATCCTCCCAATTCCGCTCCACCTTGCCCACCTGATCGCTGTAGGCTGCGGCCTTGCTCTCCAGCATCGGGCCCTTGCAGAGGATGCCCTGGTCGTTTTGGTAATCAAAGAAAATCCCCCCCACGCCCCGAGTCTCGCCGCGATGCTTGAGGAAGAAGTACTCATCACACCATTGCTTGAAGGTGTTGTAATACTCGGGGTGATGGCGATCGCAGGCGGCCTTGAGGGTGCGGTGGAAGTGGGCCGCATCCTCGGCGAAGGGATAGTAGGGGGTCAGGTCAATGCCGCCGCCAAACCACCACACTGGACCGGCCTCAAAGTAGCGGTAGTTGAGGTGAACCGTGGGGACGTAGGGATTTTCGGGGTGGAGCACCAGGGAGGTGCCGGTGGCAAAGAAGTCGTGGCCCGCCGCTTCGGGGCATTGGTTAAGAATCGAAGGGGGCAGGCTCTGGCCCCACACCTCGGAGAAGTTGACGCCGCCTTTTTCTAGGACGCCGCCGTTTTGAATGACGCGGGAGCGGCCACCGCCACCCTCTTCGCGGGTCCAGGCATCCTGCTGGAAGGTTGCGCCGCCATCGATCGCTTCAATGCCCTGACAGATATTGTCCTGTAGCCGGGTCATAAAAGCCTTGACCCGCTCCCTGGAATCCTTGGGAGGCAGGGACAGTTTGCCCTTGGGGGGCAAGTGGTTGTCCAGGGCTGGATTGGCCTGGGATTTGTTGGCTTGGGAGGTGGGGATGGCGGCAGTCATAGAATGCGCGGATAGAAGGGGTTTTTAAAGCAGAATTCAATTTGGTAGTTCATTATCGGCCTAGGATGGGGCTCCAGATAAAGCCAAATTGTTGAAAGTTAATATTTGGTTTGGGGCGATCGCCCATTTCCCCGCCTGCTCCCCGCCTGCTCCCTGGCCCTGCCCTTCCCCCTGGCCTGCCCGGCGATCGGCCCCCCAGCCCGATAAGATGTGAACAGACCCAAACCCGATTGACAGAGCACCGCTGCCCTATGCCTGCCACCCTAGACAAAGCCACCATCCTGGATGCCTTGCGCCCCGTCCAAGACCCGGAGCTACAAAAAAGCCTGGTCGAACTCAACATGATCCGCAACGTGGAGATGGACGGCGGCCAGGTCAGCTTCACCCTGGTGCTGACCACCCCGGCCTGTCCCCTGCGGGAACTGATTGTGGATGATTGCAAAGCGGCGGTGGGCAAGCTGCCAGGAGTCAACACCGTCACCGTGGAGGTCACAGCGGAGACGCCCCAGTTTAAGGGCAACAGCGGCGGCCTGCCGGATCAGGAGGGCATTCCGGGCATCAAGCACATCATTGCCATCACCAGCGGCAAGGGCGGCGTCGGCAAGAGCACCGTGGCGGTGAACCTGGCCGTGGCCCTGGCCCAAATGGGAGCCAAGGTGGGCCTACTGGATGCTGATATCTATGGCCCCAACACGCCCAACATGATGGGCCTGGGAAGCGCCAATGTGGCCGTGGAACAAGGCCCCCAGGGAGAACGGCTAGAGCCTCCCTTCAACCACGGCGTCAAGCTGGTGTCCATGGCCTTTTTGATTGACCCAGACCAGCCGGTGATGTGGCGGGGGCCAATGTTAAATGGCATCATTCGCAAGTTTTTGTACCAGGTTAACTGGGGCGAGCTGGACTACCTGGTGGTGGACATGCCGCCGGGCACCGGCGATGCCCAGTTGACCCTCGCCCAGGCCGTACCGATGTCCGGCGCGGTGGTGGTGACCACGCCCCAGACGGTGGCGCTGCAAGATGCTCGCCGGGGCCTGCGCATGTTCCAACAGCTCAAGGTGCCGATTTTGGGCATTGCGGAGAACATGAGCTACTTTGTGCCGCCGGATCGGCCCGAGGTCTCCTATGACATTTTTGGCTCCAAGGGGGGAGAGACGACGGCCCAGGAATTGGGTCTGCCCCTGCTGGGCTGTGTTCCCCTAGAAATTCCGGTGCGGGAAGGGGGCGACAATGGCCTACCCATTGTCTTGGCCGATCCGGATTCGGCTTCGGCCAAGGCCTTGGTCAGCATCGCCCAGCAGGTGGCCGCTCGCATTTCAGTCCTTGCGCTCACGGGAGATACTTAGATGATGTTGGGCCGTTCGTTCAAGCGCTTTTCCTGGAGCAGCCTGGCGGAGCCCTGGAAAGACATGGATTGGTGGCTGGCTGGCGGGCGATCGCCCTCACCATCCTCGGCGGCCTGCTGATCCGCAGCACCCAGCTCCACACCCGCGTCGTCGGTGTGGAAGTGAGCTGGATCCAACATTGGATCACCGGCTCCATTGGCCTTGGCAGCATGTTTTTGCTGGCCTATCTGCGCTACGACAAGCTGGAGCAATGGCCCTGGATCATCTACATCCTCACCAATGCTTCATTACTGTTTGTCAAGTTTTCGGGGACTAGCGCCCTGGGAGCCCAGAGCTGGATTTCCATCGGCGGTTTCAACATTCAGCCCTCGGAGTTTGCCAAGCTGGGGGTGATTGTGGTGATGGCGGCGGTCTTGGGGGCAGAGGAAGCCGCCACAATTCCAGCGGTGATTCGTGCCCTGGTGATTTTGGTGATTCCCTGGGGGCTGGTGTTTGTTCAGCCCGATTTGGGGACTTCCTTGGTGTTTGGGGCGATCGCCCTGGCCATGCTCTATTGGGCCAATGCCAAGCCCGGCTGGATTTTGCTGATGCTCTCTCCCATGCTCTCGGCCATTCTCTTTGGTATGGGCAGCGAAAAAAGCTGGTTCTGGCTGCCCTGGGCAAGCTGGCTGATCTTCATCGGCATCACAGCTTGGCGCAGCATGCCCTGGCCCCGTTTGGGGGCCTTCGGGGCGGTGGCCCTCAATTCCATCATCGGCGGCTTGGGGGGTCTGGGCTTGGGAGAACGTTCTGAA
>JAAUQQ010000466.1 GCA_012032745.1 Synechococcales cyanobacterium RM1_1_8 | reverse complement strand
GGGGGCGGGGCTGGGGGCGGGGCTGGTGGAGTGACCGGGGGCGGCGCGATCGCCCTCGGCCAAAATGCCCTGGGCCAGCCCCTGCTGACGGTGCCGAGCCTGGCAGACCTGATCCAGGCTGCCCCGGTGGAACAGGCTGCAAGCCTCAGCATCGGCTCCGATGGCAGGGTGCGCCTGGGGGGGCAGCGCCTGCCCGAGCCTGGGGGGCTGACCGTGGTTGCGGGGGAGATTATTGTGACTGGAGAGATCCAGGGCGAGATTCGGGGCGAGATCGGCAGCGGCGGCAGCGGCGGCAGCGTCACGCTGTTGGGCGATCGCATTGCCCTACTCCGGGCCAACATCGATGCCTCCGGCCCCCAGGGCGGCGGCCAGGTCCGGATCGGCGGCGACTACCAGGGTCGAGGCCCGCTGCCCAATGCCCAACGGACCTGGATCGATGCAGGTTCCAGCATCCGCGCAGATGCCCTAGCAACCGGAGATGGCGGGCGCATCATTGCCTGGGCCGACGGTCAGACCCAGTTCGCCGGTCAAATTTCCGCCCGAGGAGGAACCCTCTCGGGGGATGGCGGCTTTGTGGAAGTTTCCGGCAGAGAAGACTTACGCTTTCGGGGCAATGTAGATGTGGGCGCAACCCAGGGCGAACTGGGCACCATCCTGCTCGATCCCGAAACGATTCGCATCGTCAACGGCAGCGGCGGGGCGAACGATGGAGCCCTGGCGGGCGGCGGTATTTCCCTGGATGAGACCGATGCCGATGGCAGTTTTACGATTTCTGAAACAGCCCTCGAAGCCCTGAGCGGCACGGTGATTCTCGAAGCTTCGAGGGAAATAATTCTAGAGGATCTCACCGATAACATACTCGCCCTGAATGGCGTCAGTTCCATTCTGTTTAGCGTCCAGTCCGACAGCAGCAGTGCAGAGCAGTTTCGGATGGTGGATGGCAGCGATCGCATCCTCACCAACGGCGGCGACATCGGCATCGCCGCCAGCCGCATCCGCCTTGGCAACCTCGCCACCAACGGCGGCGACATCAGCCTCGGCAGCTCCGTCAGCGCCACCGACCCCAGCCCCGCCAGCGTCGGCGGAATAGCCAACATCAGCCTGATCGGCAACAGCAACCTCAACAGCAGCGCAGCGGGCGGCGGCGGCAATGTCAGCCTCACGGGCAGCATCCAAGGAGACGGTCTCTCGCCCCGTAACCTAACCATCTCAACGGGTCGCGGAGACATCAGCCGCCTGGGCAGCATCGGCAGCGTTGCTGCGGCTTCCAGCGGCATTGGACAACTGACCCTGGGAGGCAACAACATCAACCTAGAGGGGTTTCGATACCGGGCCGATGGCAACATCACAGTCCTCGCCACTGGCCAGCTCAGCCTGGGCAGCAGCCCCGAGATCCGATCAGGCAATAATTTAACCCTTAGTGCGACCGCCATTGATGGGTTTCCCTCCTCGTTGACAGCAGTCCAAAACCTGACGCTGTTATCCACAGATGATCTATCCCTGAACCAATCCACTCGCCTCGCAGCGGGCGGCGACAGCGTTGTTGATGTCAGCGCTGGCAATCTAACCCTCACCAACGTCAACCCCGGCCCGAGCGATCTCCAAGGCAACATCAGCCTCAGTGCCAGCGACAACCTCACGCTCACGGGCTCCTCCCTAGCTGCTACCGGAGATTTAGTCTTGGTGGCGGGTCAGCAGGCCCTGCTGAGGGATGGCGGCAATCCCTTGGCCCTGAGCGCCACAAACGACCTCACCATCCGGGGCGACGCTGGGGTCACGATCGAAGGCTATCGCAATCCCAACTCCCAGCTCACTGCGGGCAATGATCTGAATTTGATTAGCGATGGAGCGATCGCGATCGATGCCAACTTCACCCCAGGCGGCAGCTTCTTCGCCCAAAACACCGGCGGTAATCCTGCCACCCTAACCGCCACCTCCGCCACCTTTCTCAACCGCATCAGCGCTTCGGGAGATGTCAGCTTCGGCAATTACGAGGGGCCCTCCCTGCGGGTGGAAGCCGGCGGCAGTATCACAGGCGGCGATCTGTTGATTTTTGCCCCCAACCCCAATATCGCGGGGCCAGAAGCCAATCTCTTCCTCTCGACCGCCCTCCCTTCGGTGTTCTTGGCGGCTGGGGTGGAAAGCCTCACCCTGCCGGAAAATGCCCCCTAACCCTGAACGCTGGGGGCACCAGCGTCACCGCCACCGCCGCTAGCCCCAGCAGCCCAGCCATCATCCAATTGGGCAACATCAACACCGGGGCAGGCGGGCTAGCCCAGGGCCCGATCGCCCTCTCCGCACCGGGCAACATCACCGTCGGCAACTTGACCACGGGCGGCTTCGACAATGCCAACAGCTTTATCCGAGTCGAGTCCGGCGGCGCGATCCAGGCGGGGAACCTGACCACGGGCGGTGGGGATGTGGTAGCGATCGCCCAGGGCAATCTGCAAACCCAGGACATCGACACCGATGGGTTTGGCAACAACAGCGGCGTGCGCCTCACCTCCCAAGGCGGCGACATCCAGGTCAACACGGTGGACACGGGCTCCGGCGGCATCGACATCACAGCGGCGGGCTCCTTCCGAGCCCTGGGCTCCAAGCCCGAAGGTTTCAATCCCCTCAACGGGAGCAACGATCCCGGCCTGCTCGACTACCTCGAAGGGCTGGGCTACGACAGAGCAACCCTAGAAGCCCAGGGCGTCAACTCCCCCTCTGCCACGGCCAACGTCAGCCTGATTGCCCGCCCTTCGGGCCTCGTCCCCGGCGCGGAATACAAAGCCCCCATCAGCCTCCGCATTGGCGATCAAGGCAGAACCCTGATCGACCAGCGGCCTGAACTGGGTGAGCCAGGCCGCATTTTGGTGTTGATCGACAGCCAGCAGGCCTTTCGCTCTGGAGCCGCCTTCGACAACAATCCGCTCTACAAGCCCAGAGAGGCAACCGACTTAATCGCAGACTACGATCCAGTCACCAATAACTTTGACTTCACCTCCACACCGGGGGCAGCGCTGGCCTACGGAACAGCAGACTTTCCCCTAGATGCCAGCGGTCTGGTGGGCAGCATCACCATTGGCGAGGGCACCGATTCCAGCCTCTACGCTTCCTTGCAGGATCAAACCTTCGATCCACTGCCCACGCCGACCCCAACGCCGACCCCAACGCCGACGGCGACCCCCGCGACGCCCGCGACACCGACCACGATGGCCAACCCGACTACCTCGACCTCCCCACCGACCCCGCACTCGGCCGCGTCGCCGACGAGCAGAAGATCTCGACACCGCCGGTGGCCTCACGACGGGGCTCGACGACGGCGACGAATTCGGCCGTGCCAGCGGCCGCCATCGGCGAT
>JAAUQQ010000059.1 GCA_012032745.1 Synechococcales cyanobacterium RM1_1_8 | reverse complement strand
GAGCGGGATTGAGTATAGCCATAGAATTTAAAATTGGGCGGTTGGAGCAAAAATTAATTTTCCCCAGCAGAAACCGCCCCTGGTGCCGGGAACAGCCAGTCTGATCCAGTCTGAGTCCAGACCAACCTGACATTCCCCAGCCTGGGCATAACCCAGCCTTGGCATCTCGCCTTTGCATCACCTGCGGCCAAGCGTTAAAGCACGACCTCCTCAACCTCAATTGCGGGCCTTCCAAGCCAGGGCCAACAGCTTCGCCCAGCGTTTTTCCACCTGCTTGGGCGTGCAGCCCAGCAGCTTGCCAATCTGGGCATCGGTCAGGCTGGGCGTCTCGCTGCGCTGCTGACGCTTCAGGTCCACCAGCCGCTGCTCATCGTCAGTCAAGGTGTCGTAGAACGCCTCCCAATCGCTGGGGGTGAGGCCCAGGTTTTGATTTAGGTCAGCGCCCAGCCAGTTGTGAACCAGCTCCCAGTTGTGCAGGCGGGCAAAGCGCTCCACATGGTACTTAAAGCGCTGCTGGAGATAGTCCCGCTGGCGGGAGGAAAGGCCCAAGATATCGTCAATTTCCGGGGCCGGGAGGTCCTGCATCCGCAGGGCCAGGTAGTCGATGCAGTCCTCGTGGCCTTCGCTGCGCAGATATTCGATCAGCTGGTGGAGGACGCGATCGCGCAGGGCCCCCTCCGCCGGATCCAAGCCATCGGCCACCATATGCTCCCGCAACTGCTTGGCCAAGGGGCTGTAGCTGCCCGCCGTGCCATCGTCCCGCTTGGGCGACTCCAGGGCCGATTCAATGTCCATCAGCGTTTCCTGGGGCTGCCGCTTGGAGAAGCTCTGGGCCCGCAGAATGATGATTTGCTGGTTGCTGCGCCCCGGCAGGTTGACCCGGCGCTTGGCGTATTGCTCGGTGAAAGACATATATTCCGACAGCTCCAAACGGCTCTTGGGGCTGTAGTCTTCCGGAAGCTCGTTTTCCCGGCGGAACATTTTGAGAGATTCGATGTAGAAACTTTGGAGAAAATCTTCAATCAAGGCATGGCGGCCCTGGAAGCCCAGGTGAGCCCGCAGGGGCGCAATGTGGCGATAGACCATGGCGCTGAGGGTGCTGTGCAGGTCCACCCGGCCCCGGTGGGAGCCCAGGCGGTAGTAGCGCAGGCATTTTTCCAGGCGGTGTTGGCCCAGGGCAATCTGCCAGCCGCGAATGTCGCCGGAGCGCTGGATGCGATCGCTCTTTTCACAGATGCGCTCCACCTCGCGGGCAATGCGGCTGGCCACGGCCAGGACGCTGGCCTTGGTCTTGACCGAACCGGCCAGCTCCTGGAAAAAGATTTGGTCGAGGTCTTTCCCCTGGGTGGCTTCGGCTTGTTCCGTGGCGGGGGAAAATTCGGGGGTCGTAGCTTGGGCTGTAGCTTGGGCCGTGTGAACCGCAGAAAAAGATTGGGAGAAATTCATGGTAGGCGCTTGGGGTGGATGCAGGCGGACTCGCCAGGGGCAATGGTCAACGAGGGGAACGGGACTCAGGCGTTCTGGCCGCTCGTTTCTATGCCCTGACTCTAATCGCTGCGGTAAAGCTCCCGCAGCGTCCACTGTGTCACTCTTCGAATTAACTCTGATGCGGTAGCCACCCGGTCAACTGTCTCGGGTTCCCCAGAGGGACTCAAACCTCGATTGGCTGGGGGAGACAGGCCTTTACCTACACTACCGGGCGATCGCCGGATCTAACTCCGCAATAGTACGGATGCCGGAGTCAGTTGGGAAACTGGGCGGTTCTGGGACAATTTGGCCTATCGCCTTGGGTGCCTCGATTTCGTTGGCCGTCACCAGGCAAAGATTAGCCCAGGGCTCCCTGCCGCCTTGGCCTCTGGCGTATGATCAAGTCCATGCTGGGGCGGTGGGACTTCGATGCTCGCCGTTTCAGATCCGCGTTTGGGTGAAGCCCTTGGCTAAGATTGCTTATTTCGATTGCCCCACCGGCATTGCGGGGGACATGTGTGTCGGAGCCTTGATCCACCTCGGCTTGCCGCTGGACTATCTCCAGGCGCAGTTGGCCAAGCTCGGGATAAAACAGGAATATTCCCTGGGAGCGATCGCGGTCCAGCGCCACCACCAGGCGGCCACCCATTTCCAGGTCGAGGTTCACGCCCAGGGCAATTCTCCGGGCAATTCTCCGGGCAATTCCCAAGCCGAGTCCCACCGCACCCTGCCCGCGATCGCCGCCCTGATCGAACAGGCCGATCTGCCCCTCGGGCCGCCGCCTGGAGCCTGGCGGTGTTTGAGAATTTGGCGATCGCAGAGGGCGCTGTCCATGGCATCGACCCCAACCAGGTTCACTTCCACGAAGTGGGCGCGGTGGATGCGATCGTCGATATCATCGGCACCGCCCTGGGGCTGGATTATCTCAACATCGACCAGATCCATTGTTCGGCGCTGCCCACGGGGGGCGGCACGGTTTGGGCGGCCCATGGGCGCTTGCCGGTGCCCGCTCCGGCGGTGCTTAGGCTGCTAGCCCAGGGCCAGGTGCCAATCTATAGCAACGGCATTTTGCGGGAGCTGGTGACTCCGACCGGGGCGGCGATCGCCATCACCCTGGCCCAGCGCTTCGGCCCGCCCCCGAGGATGCGGCTGCACAGCATTGGCCTGGGGGCAGGCAGCCTCGATTTAGCCCTGCCCAATATCTTGCGCATCTGGCTGGGAGAATCCGAGGCGGGGGAACCGGAGCAGCCTTCTGGCTCCAGCCACCCAGCGGGCCATGTTCACGATCGCGGCCATGGGCACCACGATCACGATCAAGCTCGCAACGACCACGACCATGACCACGACCACGCCCACCCAGCCCAGACCAACGCCGCCGAGACAGACGCCGCCCCCGAAACCGATCAGACCCCGACAACGATCGCCCTCCTCCAGACCCAGCTCGACGATATCTCTCCCCAGGCGATCGGCTATGCCTTCGATCGCCTGCTCGAAGCCGGTGCCCTAGATGTGTTTACCCAGGCGATCGCCATGAAAAAAATCGCCCCGGCATCCTGCTCACCGTGCTCTGTTCCGAAGAGAAGATCGCCCCCTGCGAAACCATTCTCTTTCGCGAAACCTCGACCCTCGGCATTCGCCGCCAGCTCCAGCACCGCCATATCTTGCACCGCCGCTGGGAAACCGTCGCCACGGCCTATGGTCCGGTGCGCATTAAGGTTGCGGAGGACCAGGCTGCCGAAGTTGTAGATATTGAGGGTGGGAACGGGGCGATCGCCCGCCAGGGGCAGCCAGAATATGAAGACTGTGCGGCGATCGCCCGCCGCCACCACCGCCCCTGGCGGGAAATCCACCAGCTCGCGCTCCAAGCCTGGTCAAGCAGCCAGCTCAGCCCAGGATCACAACCTTAGGCCACTCGCAACTCCATCACTTGCTATTGCGCTTGCTGGGCAGCGGCCTGAGCAATGACCTCCCAGTCCGGCACTGTCCCGCTTAGGGGTGATGCCTCCTGGAAGCCAGCAAAACCGTAGATTTCAACGACGAGATTTGGTCGATCACCCTTTCAAAGAACAGTGCCTCCCCATTGGATAGAGCCAGACCATTCGATCTCTTGCACAAATCTAAACAGCCCCGCACCGCCGTGAAACCGTTTGCCCCAATCCCGATCGCGGCCCAAACCCTACTCGCCCAAACCAAACGCGCGATCGCCCGCTTCAAGCCCCACCTGCGCTGGCTGATCCTCGGTCTCACCTGCTACTTCCTCGCCGCCACGCTCAAACAACATTGGCAGGCCGTTCTGGCCCTACGGCTGCGGCCCCAGGGCTGGCAATCCCTCGGCGCTGGCCTGGGCATTACCCTGGTGGCCCATGTTTGGTCCGGCGCGGTCTGGGGCGGGCTGCTGCGTAGCTGTGGCCAGACTCGGCCCCAGCGCTGGGCGATCGCCACCTACCTGCGCACCAACCTGGCCAAATACCTCCCCGGCAACATCTGGCACTTCTACAGCCGCCTCAAAGCCTCCCAAGCCATCGCCATTCCCACCGATGCCGCCCTGCTCAGCATCGTCCTAGAACCGCTGCTGATGGCGGCGGCGGCGCTCTTCCTCGCCTGCTTGACCTATCGCTTCTCTCCCTGGCAGGGCTTACTGCTGGTGGCGATTTTGCTCGGGGTTCACCCCCGGTTCCTCAATCCTATTCTGCGCAAGGTCGCAGCGGGAAAACTCCGCAGCCTGGGCCGGGTCCGCTCCGAGCAACCCGCGCCGATGGATATCCAGGCAGACAGCTCCCTAACCGACAGCTCCCTAACCAACAGCTCCCTAACCGACAGCTCCCTAACCGACAGCTACATGGGCGACAGCCCCACCGCCGGGGTCCAGGCCGAAACCCTCAAGCTCAGTCGCTATCCCCTCGGGCCTTTGCTGGGGGAACTGCTGTTTGTGGCCCTGCGGGGCGGGGGCTTTTTGTTTGCCGTTCAGGCCCTGGCTCCCCTACAGAACCTGCCCCTGCTGATCAGTGCCTTTAGCCTGTCCTGGATGCTGGGCTTGGTGATTCCCGGTGCGCCGGGCGGCATTGGGGTGTTCGAGCTGGGGGCGATCGCCCTGCTCCAGGGCCAGCTCCCCCCAGAACGGGTTCTGGGGGCGGTGGCCTGCTACCGACTGCTCAGCACCCTGGCCGAGGTACTGGGGGCGGGCCTGGCCCCGCTGATTTGGCCTCGCTCCCTCGCGAAGGATCAATAAACATTCAATCCCCAGCGCGCTCTCCCGGCGGATCTCCATCGGGGTGATACAGGTTCTTCTGGCGCAGATCCGCTTCCCTAGCAAGCTGCCGCAGCCGTTCCTCCAGCCGATTGGCCTTGTCCAAAACCTCGTGGCTGCCTTTGAGCTGAGAGAAAATACGGTAGTCATCCAGGGTGGGCCTGCGGGGCTCCTGGGACTCTGCCTGCGGCTGATCTCCTTTTGCCTGGGAATTGACTGGAACATGAACGAGGTTATATTGCACATCTTCCACATAGATCGCAAACGTGACGCTAAAGATCTCCAGAAAATTGATAAACCAATCGCAGTCCTGGGTGGAATATTCCTCGTAATGAAGAATGAGCTTGGCAATGCTGTATTCCAGGCGATTGCGCGTCTTCGGCACAATCAGCACCAGCTTCAACAGCACAATCACCAAGGTCAGCGGCCCGCCTTGGGAAATCAGCAGATTAAACAGCGGTGCCGGGGTTTCCTCATCCTCCGTGGTCAAAAACTCAATCACCCGGTTGTTGGTCAAAAAGACCAGCTCCTCATCCACCGGATCGCTATTGCGCTCCGGCATCAGCTCCTCCAAGCGCCGGGACAGCCGCTGGAGCAATAGCTTGACAAAGCCTGGACTTTCCACAGAAAACAGCATGTACTTGAGCAGGGCCAGCTTGTAGTCCTGATAGCTGCTGCCCGCAACTTGGCTGTGGAAGATGTGGGCGAGATTTTCGTAGCTGTATCGGCCCCGCCGCAGCACGATGGTCTTGATTAGGTGCAGGACATTGTCCCCTAGGGTGGTGGGGTTCTTGGTCTGGGCCCGAGCCGCCGCCGCCCCGAGGGTGGTTGAACCCGAGGGGCGCGCTTGGGAATGGGCAACGTACATGGCGAGGTCCAGGCGGAAGCGCGCCTGCAATTGTTTCGAGAGTGCCCTGGCCGCCCGTCGCTGTTCATCTGGGTTACGGGTGTCGGAATATTGGGGCACCAGGAGATAGGACATGTAGCGGCGGCTCCAGCGATCGTGGGCATCGCTGTAGCGCTGGGCAAAGATTTCTAGCTCGCGATATTCCTGGCTTTCTGCGAACTCGACCAGCCAGCCCCGCAGACGTTTCAAGTTGCGCGAGTGGGTGAACTTGCGCGTGGAAGGGCTGCGCAGCAGATCAATTAGCCCATGGATGGGGTCATAGAGCCGCGAGGAGCCCCAGTTGTTGATCAAGATGAAGCAGCAGCGCTTGAGGGTGTAGAAGAAACTTTGGCGATCGCCCGCCAACACCACCTCATGCACCGCCTTCAGCACATCCTGCTCCGTCACCTGGGCCTGCTCAATGAACAGTTGCTCAAACTCCCGCAGCACGGCTGCGGGCTCCCAGGCCTTAACGATCTGGAGCAAAAACCCATAGATGTATTCCTGGCAGGCCGCCGAGGCGGAAGCCTCCGAGCCATTCAAACCATTCGAGGGTGACAGCAACGGCCCTGCACCATCCTGTTTCGCAAGCCCCTGTTCTCCGAGTCCCTGGGCCGAGCGCTGGGACTCTGATGGCTGTTCCGCTGTCATCGCAGGTCTAGCATTGGCAAACTGCACCGTTTGGACTGACCCTAGTCAGCGGCAGGGAACAAGTGACCCAGTCGCTGCAAAACCACATCTCTAGCAAGCGCCATCGAGGCCTTGACCTCCCTAGGATTCCCGTAGGCCGAGAACAGCAGAAAACCACCAAAAAGCGGGCTCATGTTCGCTGGGCGAGGGGGAGATCCAAAGGGGGAAGCAGGGTTGAATGGCCTAATGGAGACCCGGAGCGCCGACTCAAAGCGCTCTCTAGCCGCTGATTTCCCGAGGGGTTCAACGATGGGCCACACCCCTTAGTGTAAAACAACGGCATTAAAAATCTTAGGTTACTGTGCAAATACTCAAACCAGCGGCAGCGGCATGGGGTCAACCGCCTGTCTGGGCAGGCGCTGATGCAGACAGCGGTCAAGCTCTACTGAAAATTGATATGACCTGGATGCCCCGGAACCCTGGATGCACCAGAACCCTGGATGCACCAGAACATTGTCACCAGAGATATGGGGCTGCCAGAGATACGGGGCCGCCAGAGATACGGGGTCGCCAAGAATATAGCCACTCCGGAGCGGCCATTCCAGAACCGCCATTCCGGGACAGCCATTGCAGGACAATCTGGGATCGGACCCTTGGTCATGGGGGCGGAGGGACTTGAACCCTCACGACTTTTAAGGTCAGCGGATTTTCATTCTCCCACGGCTTTCGCCGTTGCCTGGGCCAAGACCTAAGGTCCAGCCAAGGTTTTGAGAATTGGACCCTCCCTTTACCCTCGGACCCGATCGCCCCAGTTCCATGTCGCCCATCAAAGGGATTCATGGCCGCTGGATTGCGATCGCCACGTTAGGGTAGCTCCCGTCGGGCCTCTGCACCTTCCCCTTAAAAAGCAGGCCGCTGCGAGATCTGGACTGCAACCCTGGCCGCAGCATCCCCCGAAACTTGCCCACTCCCGCTAAGGGGCTTGGCTCAGGATTGCCATGCCCAGCCCTGGCCCAAAGGCCACAGCAGGGTTTAGGTTTCCCTGAGTTTGAGAGCTTCCACTCAACCGATTTCTCCGTTGAGGCTCAGTTTGTCGTCTAAGTCCGCAGCGTCTACCATTCCGCCACGCCCCCGAAACAGACTCATCACTGGACCATCCCTGGCGGGGTCGTCCGGCATCAAGCCCAATTTCACTTGCCTAATTCCACCACAAGGGTGGACGTTCCGGCAATGTGCCTTAATAACTCCTAATTGCAGCGGTAAGATGAAAGGCAGGGGCCTCGCTGGCCGAGTTCACCCTTCCTAGCCTTCTGCTGTTCTTAGCCGTCTATTCTCCTCAAGCAAGCCATGGTGACGACATCGATGATTGTTGCGCTGATGTATCTGGCGCTGGCTGTGGCCTTCTTGCTGGTGTTTCCAGCGGGGGTGTATTTCTACCTGGGCAAGCGCTGGAACCGGGCCAGCTCAATTGAGCGCCTGCTGATGTACTTTTTGGTGTTTTTGTTTGTGCCCGGCATGTTGCTGCTGAGCCCGTTCATTAACCTACGCCCCCAACCCCGCACGATTCCCGAATAGCCCAAAACCGATGCGTAGAATCGATGTCCTCTGGTTTAGCACAGCCGTGTTTGGCACTGGCGGTGTGGCCTATCTCATCTGCCGGTTCGCCCTGGGCCTAGATGGCACCCAGGCAGGGATCTGGTCCCAGGTGGTGTTGGTGGGGGTCGGCGTGGTGGCCTGGGTGGCGAGCTATTTGATGCGGGCCTTCACCCAAACCATGACCTACAACCAGCAGCTCAAGGACTATGAAGATGCGGTGCTGCAAAAGCGGCTGGAAGCCCTGTCCCCAGAAGAGCTGGCGCAGCTCCAGGCCGAGGTAGAAGCGGAGCGGGCAGCGGCGGCGACTCCGCCGGAGTAGCGGCGACCCTGGGGGTAGGGGCAGGTCACTGGGATCGCGTTGCAGGGGCCTATAGAATAGGGGCTGCCTTAAAACCCATTGCCCGCCCATCACCTTGACCGCCCATGACCCCCATTGCCGAGCGTTTTGCTGAGCTGCGATCGCGCCAAGCCTGTGCCCTCATGCCCTTCATCACCGCTGGCGATCCAGACCTTGCCACCACCGAACAAGCGCTGCTGGCCTTGGATCGCAACGGTGCCGACTTGATTGAACTGGGCGTTCCCTATGCGGACCCCCTGGCCGATGGTCCAGTGATCCAAGCCGCAGCCACGCGGGCGGTGAAGCGGGGTACCCGCCTAGATGATGTCCTGGCCCTGGTGCAGCGCCTCAGCCCCCAGCTCCGGGCTTCGATTATTTTGTTCACCTACTACAATCCGATCCTCAACCGGGGAGCCGAGACCTTCTTGGACCAGGCCGCAGCGGCTGGTGTCCAGGGCCTGGTTGTGCCGGACCTCCCCCTGGAAGAAGCCGACAGCCTGTTGCAGGCCACAGCGGCCCGGAACCTGGACTTGATTTTGCTCGTGGCTCCCACCAGCTCGACCGAGCGGATTACGGCGATCGCCCAACGTTCCCAAGGGTTCATTTACCTCGTCAGCGTCACTGGCGTCACCGGAATGCGGGAAGCCGTCCAGGGCCGAGTCGAAGCTCTGCTGGCCCAGATCCGCAGCGTCACCGACAAGCCCGTCGCCGTGGGCTTCGGCATCGCCCGGCCAGAGCAGGCCAAACAAGTCAAGGATTGGGGCGCAGATGGCGTGATCGTTGGCAGCGCCTTCGTCAAACGCCTCGCCGACACCAGCACCGAGGCGGGTGTCGAAGCTGTGGGCGAACTGTGCAGCAGCCTCAAAGCGGCGATCGCCTAGCTAATTCGCGGGAGGCCCCGCGTTCTAATCTCTGATTGAACGTCGGGGTGAAAGCAGGGAGAGGGTAGAGGTTCAATGCCTCCGCCCTCTCCTCACTATGTCAAAACTCAACTCCGTGAGCTTCTGTGACCTTGTCTAGCAACTCCGTGGACTGTTCTTGAACATACCGCTGCAAGACTTCAAGCTTCACTGTTCCTACGGCATCAATTGCATAGCTCTCATTCCACAACACGTTTCTCCAGTATTTAGAGTTGACCACTTCCGGGAATTCAGACCTAAGCCTTCGGCTTGAAACGCTTTTAACGTTGGCGATGAACTTAGAAAGTTGCATCTGTGGATAGTACCGGAAGAGTAAATGGCAATGATCGGGCTCTCCGTTCGCCTCCAAGAATTCGCACTGCCATTTCTCGCACAAGTTCTTAAGGATTTCTACCAACCTGTCCAGCATTGGACGGGTCAACACTTTGCTCCTGTATTTTGTCGTGATTATCAAATGACCGTGCAGGCAAGAAACCCCACGAGACCTCGGCTTAAATGTTCTTTTTGGCATGAAAGCTAATGACCGTGCATAATGTAACCATGCCGCAAACACAGAAAATCAGTGCGCCTAACTTATAGGTATAAACTGAATATCTTGACCCACCAGAGGCACACCATTGATCGTTGGATTGAGTTGGCAAGACGCCAATACAACTTCCGACTCGGTGAGCGCTTTCGGTGGTTTGATGCAACGCGGCATCCCGTAAATTGCTGCCCCATTGATGGCGGCTATGGCCCGGTGAATAGTGTTGAAAATGTGTTTGCAGATATTCCCTTGTCTAAGGTGCTGACCAAGGGCAAGAACAAAGGCGCTGTCTACTCTCTGGTTAATGAAGGGTACGTAGACTGGGCCAATGTTCAGAAAGACGGGTTGAAGCAAACTAAGCTGCTGTTTCCTGAATACAAGGAAATGCCCGCACAGATGCTTCAGAACGTCATTGAGCGGGTTAATCGTGCCTTTGATAGGTTCACCCAGGGGGATGGAAATGGTAAGCGCTCGGGTAAGCCTAAATTCAAAGGCAAGCCCTATTACAGCTCCATTTGTTGGCCTCAAGATGTAAAGGTTTTGAGCGCTGGTCTTGTATCACTACCCAAACTTGGAGAGCTTGAATTTATAGAGCATCGTCCTATTCCGGTCGGATTCACAGTTAAGACGGCAACGATTATTCGAGATGGCGACGGATACCATATCTGTTTCAGCCTAGAAGATAAATTTGTGCCGATTGTGGATGTAGAGATTCATCCCACTGAAAGCAACTCCAAAGGAATCGACGTTGGCTTGGAATTCTATGTCTCTGATAGCAACGGTAGTCAATACGAGTTCCCGAGATGGTTCAGAAAGGCTGAGAAAAGGATAGCAAAACTGCAAGCCCGTAAAGCGAAGAAGCCCCACGGCTCAATCGCTCGAAAGGTGTTGGCCGTTAAAATATCTCGCTTGCAGGCTAAGGTCGCTCGGTCTCGCAAAGACTGGCAATTCAAGCTTGCCTATCAGTTGTTCGCTGACTGTGATGTGATTTTCTGCGAAGATTTGCAGCTTAAAAATCTAATCCGTCGCAACAAACTAAAGACCGATGATGCTGGAAAGATTGCGGCCAATGGTCAAGCTGCTAAGTCTGGGATGAATAAATCCATGACCGATGCTGCACTGGGTCAATTCCTGAATCAAATCCTGCCATGGGTTGCTTCTAAGCTTGGGAAGCAAGTCATAAAAATCAAGCCCAACGGTACTTCTCAGTACTGTCAGGCTTGTTTAAGCAAGGTGCCAAAGGGAATTGGTGCTCGATGGCATGATTGCGACAACTGCGGGGAGTCTTTGCCCCGTGATGTCAATTCAGGCAAGCTAATCAAAAGGATTGGGCTTGCCACAGTGGGCGAGGAACAGCGCTCACTTAAAACTGCGCTAACTTGCGGTAGGTTGAAGCTGATTCAGCCTCAGCATACCGTTAAAAGCGAAGACGAAGCCCGCTCTCTAAGCTTTGCTTGAGAGTCGGGTGTGTTCACTCGATTTCCCCTTACTCAGGGGATTTTCACTTCCTGTAAGTATCACAATTTCCCGGCGAAGCAACTCACCGAACCCACCCAACTCACCATGACCAAATACGTACTCTGGGGCACCTACTGCGAAAACGTCCTAGAACGCCGCGCCCCCTACCGAGAAGCCCACCTCACCGGCCTCGCCGCCCAAAAAACCGCTGGCACCCTCATCACCCTCGGTCCCACCCAAGATGGAGAACGGGTCTTCGGCATCTACGAGGCTGAGGATGAAGCCCAGGTGCGATCGCTAATCGAAGCAGACCCCTACTGGCAGAACGGGATCTGGACCCACTACGAACTGCGGGAATGGATCCAGGCATTTTGAGGGCCTCCCTCGGTCCGGCAGCCAGAGAATTCATAGAAAAAAACAATCAGATGCATAGAGAATAGTGATGAATTGGCGAAATTGATCCCCAATGCGTCCCTTTAGCCACCCTGCCGCCCCCCAGGCGGGGGATTGGTATCCATTGGTATGCTTTTCAGCTAGCCGCTGAACGCCCTCGCCCCAAGGACTCCAGTGACTAGACCGAGCTTCGGACCAGCCCTGGAGCCCGTGGCCTGATCCCGGATCCGAACATCGCTGTCGGGAACTGAATCCCCCCAGGGGGCTCTAACCACAATGCTATGATTGCCGCAGCCCTTGACTCCAAGGGGTTTGGTGCTAAAGACGCAGTTAGCTTGAAACTCTTAGACCTATGGCACAGAACGCCGCTGTTTCTCCTGTAGTGCTGGTGATTTTGGATGGCTGGGGATACCGTGCGGAAGCCGATGGCAACGCGATCGCCGCCTCTGACACCCCAATCATGGATAGCCTCTGGGAGACCTACCCCCACAGCTTGATTCAGGCGTCTGGCAAGGATGTCGGCCTGCCCGAAGGCCAAATGGGCAATTCGGAGGTCGGCCATCTCAACATCGGCGCAGGCCGCATTGTGGCCCAGGAACTGGTGCGCATCTCCGATGCGGTGGAAGATGGCTCGCTGCTGCGTAACGAAGCCCTGGTCAAGCTCTGCAAATCCGTCCGCGCCCGCAATGGCAAGCTGCACCTGGTGGGGCTCTGCTCCGAGGGGGGCGTCCACTCCCACCTCAACCATCTGTTTGGCCTGCTCTCCCTGGCCAAAACCGAAGGCATGAACGAGGTCTGCCTGCATGTGATCACCGATGGCCGCGACACCCAGCCCTCCAGCGCTGCCGAGCCGCTACAAAAAATTATTGACTACACCGAAAAATGTGGCGTGGGTCGCCTGGTGACCCTGTCAGGCCGCTATTACGCCATGGACCGGGACCACCGCTGGGAACGCACCCAGGCCGCCTATGAAGTCATGGTCCAGGATGGGGAGGGCAGCGGCCAAACGGCGCTGGAGCTGCTGCAACAGTGCTACGACCAAGACATTACCGATGAATTCATTCCGCCGACGCGGCTAGCGCCGGGGGCGATCGCCCCCGGCGATGGGGTGATTATGTTCAACTTCCGCCCCGATCGCGCCCGTCAGCTCACCACCGCCTTGGCAGCCCAGGAATTCGATGGCTTTGAGCGTGAGGCGATCGCCGACCTCTCCATCGTCACCTTCACCCAATATGATGAGCGGCTGCCCGTCCAGGTGGCCTTCACGCCCCAAACCTACGACAACATCCTGGGCCAAGTGGTCTCCGACCACGGCCTCAAGCAGTTCCGCGCCGCTGAAACCGAAAAATATCCCCACGTCACCTACTTCTTCGATGGCGGCATCGAAAAGCAATTCGAGGGCCAGGATCAGGTCATGGTCCAAAGCCCCCATGTCTCCACCTACGACCACGCCCCCGCCATGTCGGCGGATGAACTGACTGGCGTCGTCACGGGGGCGATCCGCCGGGGTATTTATTCCATGATCGTGGTCAACTATGCCAATCCAGACATGGTGGGCCATACGGGCAACATGGCGGCCACAGTGACCGCGATTGAGACCATCGATCGCTGCTTGGGCCAACTGCTGACCGAGATCTCCAAGGCAGGCGGCACGGCCCTGATCACCGCCGACCATGGCAATGCTGAATATATGCACGATCCAGAGGGCAACCCCTGGACAGCCCACACCAGCAATGCAGTGCCTTTTATTTTGGTGGAGGGCGAAGGCCGGAAGATCCCCGGTCACGGTGCCGAGGTGAGTCTGCGCGATGGGGGTCGACTTTCGGACATTGCGCCGACGATTTGCAAATTCTCGGCCTGGCCCAGCCCACGGAAATGACGGGGCGATCGCTGATCGAGCCCGCCGAATTCGAGCTCACCCTGGAGCGCAAGCCAGTGAAGCTGTCGATTTAGGCACAAAATCGAGGCTGGGCCAGAACATCCAGGCTGTTCGGTAGAAACCTCGTCTAGACAATGCCCATTCCCCAGCGTTCTGAAGTAGTCTGGGAAAGCAAGTTTAGCCTGTATTCAAGGTCTCATTGGCATGGCGCTTACCAAAATTCTGGGAATTGTCTGGACAGCCTCTGCGGTGGGCATGGTGATTATCATTCTGCTCCACAGCCCCAAGGGCGATGGCATTGGCGGCATCGGCGGCCAGGCCCAGCTCTTCAACAGCAGCAAGAGTGCAGAAACGGCCCTCAATCGCGCGGCCTGGCTGTTGTTCATCGTTTTTATTGGCCTGACCACGGTGTTGAGCGCGGGCTGGCTCGACGCACCAGTCCAATAGGGGCTGGGCCATAGAATTGTGCCCATCAATGTGCCTATAAAACCGACTCCCTAACTCGAACATGGCTTACCTTTGGAACCAGCGGCCCCGGCGTCGCTGGTTTGTTGTCTGCATGGGGATCTGCTTGGGCCTCTTGCTGGGGCTTAATTTGGCGCTGGAGCCGAGACTGGCCCCAGCGCCCCGCTGGTCGATCGGTGCCGCGAGCCTGGGCCGAGCCTCGGGCCTGGCAAGGGGGGCCGAGCCCCCCGCTCCCCATAGGACTTACCCACTGCCAGCGGGGTTGGAGGCTGTGTTAGAACCATCTGTAGGCGATTATTTTGCGCAAATCGCCCCATCCCCGCGAGGCTATCTGCTCTGGTCCGACTGGCCCGCGCAAGTCTATTTGCAACCCCCCCAGGCCCCAGAAGATTCTGCCCAGGGGCGGCGGGAGGCGGCCTGGGTGGATGCAGCCCAGGGGGCGATCGCCGATTGGTCGGTCTATGTGCCCTTGGCGATCGCCGCCGGGCCTGACACCGCCGACATTGTCATCCTGCGCCAATCGCCTCCCCTGCGCTGGCAGGCGGGCCAGCTCAGCGCTGCTCGCCATGCAGAGACCCGGTTTCAGATTGTGGCTGGAACGGGTGACCCGCCCTGCTGGCACCATCGCCAAACGGTCTATGTGGGCGATCGCCAAGGCCCCCAGCAACTGCGCGGCACCCTGCGCCACGAGCTGGGTCATGCCCTCGGCCTCTGGGGCCACAGCCCCAACCCAGGGGACGTGCTCTACGCGGGCCAGGTCGCTGCTCCGCCCCCGATCTCGGCGCGGGATCTCAACACCCTGGGGCGGCTGTATCAACAGCCAACTCAGCTAGGATGTTCCATAGATTACCCGGAGACCCGCCATGGATCCTGAGCATTCTGCGCTGCCCCAGCCGCCCGCTGTCCCTGCCCCCCAGCGTTCTTCCCAGAAGCCGGTTTCTGCCCATCTCTTGCCCTCCCCCATGACCTCCCTGACGGAGCCCGCCGCCCCGAATTCCATTGATGTGAACCGGGGAGCGTCAGAGCCAGCGGCCCAATATCCCTCCCTGGATGCCGCCGTGGCCCAGGCCCAGCCCTTGGTTCCAACCCTGAGCAATCTGCTGGCGCTCCAGGTCACGCCTGGGAAAATCGGTGGAGGTGCCGCCACACCGCTCCAAGGGTTTTCCCCGAGTCTTGCCGGTTTTGGTGGCGATCAGCCTATCCCTTCCGTTTCTGCCCCGCGATCGCGATGAATTCTGCAATTTCCCCAGCGTCTGACCTGACAACCCTTTCGCCAGCGCCCTTGCCTTTTGAGGGTGCAGCGCCCCTGGCTGCTGCACCCGTTTCGCCAGCAGTGCTGGAGGAGGTTGCGGATGAACAGGTTGCAGATGGCCAGGTTGCGGACGAACGGGTTGCGGATGAACGGGTTGCGGATGAACGGGTTGCGGATGGGCTAGGTGAGGCGATCGCCCAGGGCGACGGTGCCGACCCCCAGACTTCAGGCGATCGCCCAGCACCCGACCCAACCCAGGCCTCAGCCACGGATCCAGAATCGGATCCAGAATCGGAATCGGAACCGGACTTAGATCTCGATCGCGCTCCAGATAGCCCCAGCCTGGTGCCCGGCTCCAACCTCGGCCTCCAGGTGCGGATCAAACGGGAAGGAGATCATTTGGCGATCGTCTTCCCCAAGGAACGACAAAGCGCCAACCCCAACGTCGCCGTAGACTTCATCGATTCAGAACTGTGGCAATCCCTGCAACAGCGCCTCAGCGGCAGCGAATCCTTTGGCGAAGGCACCATTCCCATTCACCTCTACAGCCAAAACTGCCTCCTAGACACGCGCCAGCTCCAGGAGCTAGATGAAGCCCTCAGCCGCTTTGATCTCAAGCTCACCCGCTTGATCACCTATCGCCGCCAAACCGCCGTCGCCGCCGCCATGTCCGGCTACAGCGTGGACCAGAGCAGCGAACTGCCCGAGCTGCTGAGCCGCAGCGACAGCAAAGGCGATGGCTCCCAGGCCCTGGCAGAACCGCTCTATCTCCAAACCACAGTGCGCTCCGGGGCTGAAATTCGCCACCCCGGTTCGGTGGTGATTGTGGGCGACATCAACCCCGGCAGCTCCGTGATTGCCGATGGCGACATTGTGGTTTGGGGTCGTCTGCGCGGCTTGGTCCACGCGGGGGCTTCGGGCAACAAACGCAGCACGATCATGGCGCTGAAAATGGAGCCGAACCAGCTCCGCATTGCCGATGCCGTGGCCCGCGTGCCAGCGGCCCAAAAGGGGCTGGTCAATCCTGAAGTGGCCCACATCACGCCCAATGGCATTCGCATTACGCCAGCGGCGAACTTTAGTCGTGGCTAGGCTGACCTAAATGTGGGGCGCAACCAGCGTGGGGCGCGAAACGGTTAAGGCGAACAGATTAATTTGCGGTGTAACAAGATTAAAGTTGCGCCCTGGGCGGAAAGTGAGGGAATATGGCCTCTGAACATCGGTCTATGCGATTTACCCTGTTCTCCACCCCGTCTGGGACACCTCGCCACCCATGAGCCGCGCCATTGTGATCACCTCCGGAAAGGGAGGTGTTGGAAAAACGACCACCACGGCTAATTTGGGCATGGCCCTTGCCAGGCTCGGCCATCCCGTTGTGGTGATCGATGCTGATTTTGGCCTCAGGAATCTGGATCTGTTGCTGGGCCTCGAAAATCGAGTGGTCTATACCGCCCTGGATGTTTTGGCGGGGCAATGTCGCCTGGATCAGGCCCTGGTCAAGGACAAGCGCCAGCCCAAGCTGGCGCTGTTGCCAGCGGCCCAAAACCGCACCAAGGAATCGATCAATGCCAATCAGATGCGGCAGTTGGTCAAGGCCCTGTCTCGACGCTACAAGTACATTTTGATTGACTGCCCAGCGGGCATCGAAATGGGCTTTCGCAATGCGATCGCCCCCGCCACAGAAGCCATCATCGTGACGACGCCGGAGATTTCAGCGGTGCGGGATGGCGATCGCATCGTCGGCCTGCTCGAAGCCCACGGCATCAAGCGCATCAACTTAATCATCAACCGCATCCGCCCGGCCATGGTCAAGGCCAATGACATGATGTCCGTGGATGATGTCAAAGAAATTTTGGCCATTCCCCTGATTGGCACCGTCCCCGATGATGAACAGGTGATCGTTTCTACCAACCGGGGTGAACCCCTGGTGCTGTCTGAGCAGGAATCCTGGGCCGGGACAGCTTTTAATAATATTGCCCGCCGCCTCGATGGCGAAACGGTCCCCTTCATCGATTTGGACAATCTCAATCCCGGCTTTTTGGCGAGGCTGCGCAATCGGCTGTTTGGCCAGAAACGGGGCTAGGGAGATGATCAGCGCGATCGCGCTCCCCCCCATTCCCCGTCCGGCCCGGCCCCACATTTCATCCTCGGTTGCCCCTC
>JAAUQQ010000058.1 GCA_012032745.1 Synechococcales cyanobacterium RM1_1_8 | reverse complement strand
GGTACATGCAGCGGATTCTGCTGATCCTCACCCTCTTCACCCTGGCCGCCTGGCGCTACCAGCTCACTCGCCTCTGGGGTGGGGATCAAGCTGGGGAGTAAAAGCGCAGGGCCACCCGCCGCCCTCGATCTCGATGGCAGTCGCTGACGGTTTCCCGCACGGTTTCCGGGATTCGGGCTGTGGAAGTCACAAAAGCCCAGGGATAAGATGATAGAGCTATACCGCCCGAGCCATACCGCCCGAGCCATCTCACCCGAGCCACACCGCCATGGATAACAACAGCCTGATTCAACAGCTCATGATGTTAGGCGTGGGAACCACCTCCCTCGTCGCCGAAAAAATCAAAGAAGTCAGCGATGAATGGGTCAAAACCGGCAAGCTCGATGCCAACCAAGCCTCGGCCCTAGTCGATGATTTTCTCAATCAGGTCAAATCCGAGCAGGGCGGCATCGAAGAGCAGTTCCAGCGCCAGGTACGCAATATTCTTCAAGACCTGGGCGTGCCCCGCCAGTCGGAAATGGATGAGCTACGGGGCCGCCTCGATCGCCTGGAGCGACAGCTACGGGATCTGGAAAACCGGCGCTGGTAGCCCGTGCGATCCCTAGGCTGCACCTGTCAAATCCCTAGCCTGGGCGCTGGGCAGGCCGGAAGCTTGATAGATTTGTAAGACAAGTTCTGGAACAAGGAGAAACCCAGGTGCGGGAAATTTTGATTAGCCTCGGCTTGATGTTGGCCTGTGTGGCCGTTTTTCTGATCTCCCAGTTTACCGGCCCCATGGGCAGGGCCAACGCCAGCCCCAAGCTGCCCCAGGAAGCCGCCGTCTCCCAGGTCCGGCCCCAGCCGATCGCCAATGCGATCGCCAACCTAGCTGCCCCCAGTCCCGCAGACCCCGAACTCTCCGCAGCCACCGAGCTGATCACCCTGGATTCAGGCTTGCAATATCTGGACCTGGTGGCTGGCGATGGAGCCTCGCCCCAGAAGGGCCAAACGGTGAAGGTTCACTACACCGGCACCCTAGAGGATGGCACTCAGTTTGATAGCTCCCGCGATCGCAAGCGCCCCTTCAGCTTCAAAATTGGCGTCGGCCAGGTGATCAAAGGCTGGGATGAAGGCGTGGCCACGATGAAGGTGGGTGGCCGCCGCCAGTTGGTGATCCCCGCCGCTTTGGCCTATGGCGATCGCGGCGCTGGGGGCGTGATCCCCCCCGGTGCCACACTGTTGTTTGACGTGGAGCTGCTGGGCATTTCCTAGGATGGGCCAAGGCTGGCGAGTCCAGCGAATTCTGGCGAATATCCTAAGGCGTATTCTGCACTGAGCGACTGACGGCGCTACCAGCGGCGGTAGCGCCCCAGGGCCAGCTTCAATCGTCCAAAATCAAAGCTCCGGGGATCCACACGCTCCCCCGAGCGATCCACCTGTTGGTGAGTGGTGATCCGCTCCCAGGGCACGGTGCTCTGACCAATCAGCCAGGCCAGGGAGTCGTACTGGGCCTGGGAATAGCCGCTGTGGGAGGCCTCTTCGCCATAGCCATCTGTGGGGCTTTCTAGGGAAATGTGATAGGAAAAATTATTGACCGATGGCGAAAACTGCTTGTGGGTCTTGATCGTCTCCTCGACGCCGCTGGGGCCAACGAACACGGAATTGCCCGCGCCATAGGCTCGCTTTCCGGTGGCACAAGGTAGACCACCACGCCATTGCGGCGGATCAGCGTGTGATAGCTGGCCTGGTCGTCATCGTTGGGATGGGGGGTTTGGAAATAGGCGATCGCTGAATCGGCAGAGGACACGGTCTCATGGAGCACGATGATCGGCTGCTGAACGGCTGGCTGATTGAAAATATCTTGGGTGAAGCGCTCCCCATAATTGCTGGCATCGGCCCATTCAATTTCATAGCTGGGCTGGTTGGCATCATTGGTCGCTAGGCGAGCCCCAGGGCTGGGGCTCGGGGCGGGGCTAGACTGGCCATCACCGTTGGCCGGGTTGGCTGGGCCCGCCAGGGATGGACTGATGCTCGCCAGGGGCGGTTTGGGCTGCATCCCTGATGGATTGATCTGGGCAATGGGCGTCTGGGACTGGGGGGCCGGGGTCGCCGCAGCGGTTCCCGCCTCTCCCCTGGCCTGGGGATCACGGGACTTTCCCACTTCTGGTCTGAAGGTTCCTCTGTCCGAGCTGGGGGAGCCGGATGGCAAGCCTGGTTTTTCTGACAGGGCTGCTGGATCCATGGCCTGGGGATTCGCTTGACGGTCGGCCTTGGCGGCTCCTACGGGGGCTGTTCCGGGGAGTAGAGGCACTAAGTTCTCAACCAGCACAAAGGTGGCAAAGCCTGCACAGAAGCTCGCGAGAAAAATTCCTAGGGTCTTCGAACGGCGAAAATCCACGATCATGGCTGAGACTCACAATTATCGGATCGGTCAGGATGGAATCATCAGGCTGGGGATCTCGCAATCCTAAGCTGCCGCCAAGCAGGATACTCCAATAAAAACGGCTTGAACATCAAACGACTGAGACATGAAAGCAGCCTCGTTCCTAGCTTTCTCGGTCCTAGCTTTCTCGTTCCTAGCTTCCTTCTTGGCCTTGTTCTTGGCCTCCTTCCTAGCCTAGGCCAAGCTGTCGAGCTATCACTGTATTTAATTACACGCGATGCCTTTACATCAAGGCTGCCCCAGCCTAGCTCTCCCTGGGAGGGGGAGCGCCCTCTCGACGAAGCCAGCAGGGCGCTGAACGCTGGTGAGCCTTGGTCTAGGACGGTTCTCCATTCTTCCTTGGCCTAAGCTTCCCGCTATGGCATTGCCGTTATGGCATCGCGACTGCGACTGAATAGCTGTAGATCCGCTGGGTTTGCCAGCGGGCCATGCCCTGGGAAGGCAAGCTGGGCAGGGAATGGTGCTCTCGGTCTAGGGTCATCTGTAGCCCTAGGAATGAATCTGCCCCCTGGGAGAGCAAAAATTCAAACCGTTGCAGTTGGGGCCAGGTGGCAATTTGGTCGAGGATGTGGGCGATCGCCCGCCCCGGAGCCGATTGTTCATCGCTGTACCAATTTTCCGCGATCGCCTCAGGCCGGTCCAGGCCAATCTGAGCGATCAAGGCCGAGCGCCCAAACACCGCCACCGCCACGGGGCGAGGCTCTTCCTGGATGGCCAACCCCTGGCTGCGCACCAGATCGCGCAGTTTCTCCAACAGATCATAGCGCTGTTGGAAGCTGAAGGATTCATCCTGCCAGCGCAAAGCAACGGTGACCAAAAACGTCCGTAGGAACAGGTGGCCCAGTTTGTCAGCTTTGGTGGCCAGGTATTGGGAGTTGTAGAGGGTCGCTTCGATCAGCAGGGGCACACGATCCACCACTTCCAGGCCATAGCCCTTCAAGCCTGCAATCTTGCGTGGATTATTGGTGATTAAGCGAATCTTCCGAATGCCCAGGTCATTGAGAATCTGGGCACCGACGCCATAGTTGCGCAAGTCAGCGGGAAAGCCCAGGCGTTCATTGGCCTCGACGGTGTCGAGCCCCATGTCTTGCAGGGAATAGGCCTTGAGTTTGTTGATCAAGCCGATGCCCCGGCCCTCCTGGCGCAGGTACACCACCACCCCCTTGCCCGCACTTTCCAACATCTTGAGCGCCGCCTGGAGCTGCATCCGACAATCGCAGCGCAGGGAGCCCAGGGCATCGCCGGTCAGGCATTCGGAATGCATCCGCACCATCACTGGCTCGGTCTGTTCGGTTTGACGGCCATCGGCCCCTGGGATGGCGATCTCCCCTTTGACGATCGCCACATGTTCCGAATCATCCAAGCTGTTGCGATAGCCATAGATCTGGAATTGGCCAAACTCACTGGGCAAAACCGCCACCGTCTCGCGCACCACAAAGCGTTCATGGTGGAGTCGGTAGCTAATCAGATCGGCGATACTAATCAGCTTCAGGCCGTGGCGTTTGGCATAGTCCACCAACTGGGGCAGGCGAGCCATGGAGCCATCGGCATTTTGAATTTCGCAGATCACCCCAGCGGGGTAGAGCCCCGCCAGGCGGGATAGATCGATCGCCGCCTCGGTGTGGCCAGCCCGCTTCAGTACGCCGCCATCCTTGGCCCGCAGCGGGAACACATGGCCCGGACGGCGCAGGTCGCCGGGCCGGGTGGTGGGATTGATCACCGCTTGGATGGTGCGGGCGCGATCGTCAGCGGAAATCCCGGTGCTCACCCCCAGGTTCGGCCCCGCATCGATACTGACGGTAAAGGCGGTCTGGTTGCTGTCGGTGTTGTTATTCACCATCAGGGGCAGGTCGAGCTGATCGAGGCGATCGCCCAACATGGCAATACAAATCAGCCCCCGCGCCTCCACCGCCATAAAATTGATCATATCTGGCGTCGCAAACTGGGCCGCGCAGATCAGATCGCCCTCATTCTCGCGATTTTCATCATCCACCACCACCACGGACTTTCCAGACTTGAGGTCCAACAGAGCCGCTGCAATCGAATCAAACATTCATCAAACTCAGACGGGGCAATGCCCAGCTCGGCACCTTGACCCTGGCCCCCGTGACCTTGACCCCCCGTGACCTAAGCCTGTGACCTAAGCCTGTGATCGGGCTCTGCCGCCGCGATCGGCAATGGCGGCAATGGTAAGGAGGCCCAGTTGGCAATCCAGCCGGAAATCCAGCCGAGGGCCAAATTGGGGGTCGAGTCGGAAGCCAAGTCGGGGCGAGGAAAGCACGACCAGGGATCACCACAATTGTAGCCGGGGCGCAGCCCCAGGTGAGCCGCGAGCGAAGCTTGCAGCTTGGGGAGATTGCCCGCGTTGACGCCCCCCACCAGACATGACATCCTAGCTCCCATGGAAAGAGGACTCCTTTGGCTACCCCTACTGGTTCTATTCATCGGCCTGGCCTGGGCCGGCTGGAATGAGTTTCAAAAAGTAGAGAGCTACCGGCGCTGGGCTCAGCCCTTCCGCTACTCCAAATACGACATCTACTCCGTCCTAGCCCTGGATGAAGACAGCCTCGTGGTCGGCAAGCCCAGCCGCCAAGGCCCGATTGAGCTAGAGCAGGTCCGGTTCAAGCAGATTCGTTCTGTTCAGCTCCAGCTCGATGGCCAAACCGTGGCGAGCCCAAGCCAAGCCCTGGATGACCCCAAACAGTCCCCCAAATCCATTGCGATCCAATTGGACCTGGGGGAAAACCAGTTGCAAATTCCCTTTACTCAACTGGATTTGGCGATCGATTGGACCCAGCGCATACAGCAGGAACTGGGCCAGGCTTGATGCCAGACTCCAGCCAATCGCTTGGGCTCACCCTTGGCCAAGACCGGCCAGCTTCGCCTATCCTGTCACCGCATCCTGCCGCCCGCGATCGATTCAGCCAGTCACGGCTTCAAGCGCAGCCATCGCTTGACATTTGCCCCCCACTGTCGATACTCATTTCATATCCTGTTGCTTCCCCAACGCCATTTCACCTCGCCCTGGCTCTTGGCCTGTTGACATCTTGACTCAGCGTAATCGCCATCGCAAACCTAGCTCGGGCTCCAGGCCAACTGCCCAGCTCAACCGCCCCCAGCGCCGCTCCCAGCCAGGGGCCACCTCCACTGCCCCCCGGCGGCGCAGCTACATTTCAGCCCAGCCCCCCTCCCAGAGCGGCATGGTCCAGCGCCGCCGCAATTTGCGTCGCCAGCGGGGGCAGCGCTTGCTCAAAACCTTCTGGCGTCTGGTGGTGGTGGGTGCGTTTGCGGGTGGATTGATTTGGCTGATGGGCCAGCCCATCTGGCTGGTGCGCAGCGCTGAGCAAATTCAAATCAAGGGCAACCAAGCCATCCAAGCCGAGTCTCTGCGCGCCATGGTGCCTGTGGACTATCCCCAATCCTTGCTGAAGATCAAGCCCCAAGTCCTAGAAAAGGCACTGTTAGACCAAGCTCCCCTGGCTGAGGCCAAGATCTCCCGTCGCTTGATTCCGCCGGGGCTCGTTATCAGGGTCAGCGAGCGCCAACCTGTGGCTGTCGCAGAGCTCGCTCGCTCAGAAATGGCCCGCCAGGCTAGCGCCACTAGCGATGCCACAACCGCAGCCAATCAAAAATCTTTGGATTCCGATCGCCCCGCCCCCGATCGCCCGGCAACCAGCAGCCCGAACGAGCCCAAATCCTCCCCATCCGCCCATTCCACTCCCCCAACCAGCAAAACCAAAAGCGCACCCTTTGAACCCACCCCCGGTGCAGAACGGGTGCTCTTGGATGCCACCGGAGAGTGGGTTTCTTTAGCCCAATACGACAATCCCGAGGCCCTGTTTGAGCTGCCCAGCTTGAAGGTTTACGGTATGCGCCCTGAATATTCCCAGCATTGGCCGGAGCTCTATGGGGCAATCCTCCAGAGCCCCGTCAAAGTATTGGCGATTGATTGGCGAGATCCATCAAATTTGGAGCTCAAAACCGACCTGGGCAATGTCCACTTCGGCCCCTACGGTCCCCAGTTCAGCTATCAGCTCGAAATTCTGGACCGTATGCGCAACCTGCCGAACCACACAGAAGCCGACCAAATTGCCTTTATTGACTTAAAAACGCCAACGGTGCCAAGGCTTCAGATGAAGGCAACCCTAAAAAAATCAGATTCATCAGACTCAACGGTTGAATGAGCCATGGAGGCCCAGGGAAGAAACTGTAGAAAACAGCTTCTATAAATTCATTCGCCAGCGAGATTTAGCTATGGGAACCCCTCCAACACTGGCATATTCCACGCTGTTTCCTATCCATGGTCCCCATCCATGGCCCTATCCTAGAGATAGGGATTAAACTGGGCGAGACGAGCCCAGGTTAAAACAACTCTAACGAAAAATAGATTTTGGTTTTTCCTAGCGAATTACCTTATAGTGATTAGGATTCTGCGCCAAGGTCTGGTAGTCGAGTGCATTGATGTAGGGCTGAGCCCTTTCAGTTAAACTCCAACCCTACGCCAAAGCCGCAATTTTTCCGTTGGTGATGAGCAGTCGGTATATTCAATGACATCTGGAGCCTCTCATTCCTTGAGTAATTCGGCATTCGGCATCAGTAACGGTGATGCTGGAGCTTTCTCCGAGCCGGAAGAGCAATCCAACGGCATTATGCCCAGCAGCATCGCCCGGATCCGCGTGATTGGCGTGGGCGGCGGCGGCAGTAATGCCGTCAATCGCATGATTGCCAGTGATGTGAGCGGCATTGAGTTTTGGGCGATCAATACCGATGCCCAGGCTCTGGTGAATGCAGCTTCTCCCCACCGTTTGCAAATCGGCCAGAAGCTCACGCGCGGGCTCGGAGCGGGAGGTAACCCTGCCATTGGCCACAAGGCTGCTGAGGAGTCCCGCGATGAAATCGCAGCGGCTTTGGATGGCTCAGATCTCGTTTTTATTACCGCTGGCATGGGCGGTGGCACTGGAACAGGTGCTGCTCCGATTGTGGCGGAGGTGGCCAAGGAGTTGGGTGCTCTGACCGTTGGAATTGTCACGAAGCCCTTTGGGTTTGAAGGTCGGCGTCGCACCAGCCAGGCTGCGGAAGGAATTTCGGCTTTGGAAGCCAGCGTTGATACGTTGATTGTGATCCCCAACGACAAGCTGCTGTCGGTGATTTCCGAGCAGACGCCGGTGCAGGAGGCTTTTCGCATGGCGGATGATGTCCTGCGCCAGGGGGTGCAGGGTATTTCAGACATCATCACCATTCCGGGGCTGGTCAATGTCGATTTTGCCGACATCCGCGCCATCATGGCCGATGCCGGTTCTGCGCTGATGGGCATTGGTTTGGGCTCCGGCAAGGGGCGGGCCAGGGAAGCGGCTTCGGCAGCGATTTCTTCGCCGCTGTTAGAGTCCTCCATTGAGGGCGCTCGCGGCGTTGTCTTTAACATTACTGGCGGTGCGGATCTTAGCCTGCATGAGGTCAGTGCAGCGGCGGATGCGATCTATGAAGTGGTGGATCCCGAGGCCAACATTATCTTCGGGGCTGTGATTGACGATCGCCTCCAGGGCGAAGTGCGCATCACGGTGATTGCTACAGGCTTTGCCCCAGCGCCCCAGCGAGCGGCGGCTCGGGTTGTGCCTCGCCCCATGTCCATTCCCCAGCCCCCCTTGGCCGCGCCTCGTCCTACGGCACCGGAGCCGTCTCCCCTGCCGCCCCAGCGCATTGTGGAAAAGGAAGGCAATAACCGGGGCTTGGGCTTGGGAGGCTTGGATATTCCTGAATTTTTGCAGCGTCGCCGTCCTAAGGGCTAGGGGCGATCGCGCCCTCCCCTCGCCCCAGTCCCCATGACGAATTGCGCTCCCTCGGCCATCCCCACTGCCCTGACCATTGCTGGCTCCGACAGCGGCGGTGGGGCGGGCATCCAAGCCGATCTACGTAGCTTTGCCTTTCACTGTGTTCACGGTGCCAGTGCGGTGACCTGTGTGACGGCCCAAAATACCTTGGGTGTGACGCGGGTGGATGCCCTGTCCCCGGATTCCGTTTCGGCCCAGATCGAAGCGGTGGTCAGCGATCTGGCTGTGGGGGCGAGCAAGACGGGGATGTTGCTCAATGCCTCGATTATTGAAGCCGTGGTGGCCCAGGTGGATCGCTTGGGCCAGCTTGTGGTGGATCCGGTAATGGTGTCGCGGGCGGGGGCACAGTTAATTGATGATGCTGCGATCGCCATCCTCAAAACCCAGCTCATTCCCCGAGCATTGATCTTGACGCCGAATCGTTATGAAGCGGAGCTGCTCAGCGGCCAGGCCATCGTTGACCTGGGGACGATGAAAACAGCAGCCCTTGAGATTGCCAAGCTCGGCCCCCGGTTTGTTTTGGTGAAAGGGGGTGGCATGACCGGGGCGCTGCGCGGGGTGGATGTGTGGTGGAATGGTCAGGGATTTGAAGTCTTGGGAACGGAGCAGGTTGAAACCATCCATACCCATGGCACGGGCTGTACGCTGTCGGCCGCGATCGCGGCCAATCTGGCCCTGGGCAAATCACCGCTGGCGGCGACGGTCGCAGCCAAGGACTATGTGACCCAGGCTTTGAAGCATGGCTTGGCGATCGGTCAAGGCCAGGGGCCGGTGGGACATTTCTATCCGCTGTTGCCGCTGCCTGCCGCTGGGGATTCTTGAGGTTTCGGGTAGAGATGGCGGTGGCGCGGCGGAGATGGCATCGCCATGTCACTACCGGCGATGGGAGGTGATGCTTATTCTTTGGGGGCTGTGCTGTCTACCCAGGTGGATTCCCAGTCGGGGCAATCTTTTCCCTCAAAGCCGAAGGGGTACATGGCGCAGACTAGCATCTGGCCTGTGTCGCCGTAGGCTTCGCCGTGGTAGTGGCGGCAGGCAATGCAGGGAGAATGTTCGTTGAACAGGGGTTTGATGGTTTGCTCCATCGGGCGCAGGGCCTGTCCTAGGGCGACTCCGGTTTGATCGACCCAGTCATCGAGGCGGCGTTCGGCTTCGGCGACGGCGGGCACTTCGGGGAGCCAGTCGCTGAGCTGTTGGTTGATTTGCTGGGCGATCTCGGTTTCCCATTGATTGAGCTGATCGAGGCTGTGATCAAGGCTGTCTAGGGCGGGGGCGATCGCGCGATCGAGATCCTCGGACAGGCGATCGCTGGTGTCAATCAAGACCTCTACCGCTGCATCAACCCGCTGTTCCAGAGCCTGAGCAGCTTTTTGGGTTACAGCTTCGAATTGTTTGCGAGATGCTTCAAACCAATCATCCATCGGGGGAGCTCCAAGTTTTTGCACAGGGGGGGCTAGGGCTGGCTGGGAGAAGGCTGGGCGCGCCAAGCCCAGTTTCTAAGATTGAGCTTCTGGAGCCAAGCTTCTGAAATTGGCCTAAGCTCCACGCTTCAAGCGCTGAAGCTCGGTCTGAAGTTTTTCCACTTCGCTGCGCAGGGCATCCGCCGTAGCGGCTTTGGTCGCATCTGCCGTAGTGGTGGCTGTGGTGGCTGTGGTCTGCCCTGAGCTATCCTCCACTTCGATTTCAATCGTGCGGGGGCCATTCTGGGCCGAAGTCGCGGTGGACGATGGGGCTCCAGCCTGGCCAGACTCGACTCGGCTGCGGATCGAAGCCGCCTCCGCTTGGGAGCGCTGAACCATGTCATCCACCATTTTGCGGGCTTCCTCGGTGGTCATTTCTCCCCGTTGGACCAGCTCATCGGCCAGCTTTTGGGCCTGGCTGCGCAGCTCTCCCAGGCGCTCCGATGCTTTTTCCCCGGTGTAGGATGCAAGGCCAACGCCCAAATACACCGCTTTTTGAAACAGATCGCCCAGTCCTGCCATGGCCTTTTGCCTCCCAAGAGATGGTTTAGAAGTTGCGCTTGTCTAAGCATAGCGGCTGGGGATTGGCGATCGCCGGTAGGGCTTTCCGGCCCCGAGGCTCCGGTGAAAACGACTTGTTTTTCGGTTGTCCACCCCAGCCTCAGAAACCCCGACCTTGGAAACGAAACAGGTTTAGCCTGTTAACGCAGCGGCACAAAGCCCGCCTGGGCCAGGGCTCGCTGGCCATCATCGGTCAACAGCAGCTTGGCATAGGCTTCCCCCGCCTGCTGCTCTGGACCGCCGTTTTTCGGGATGACGACATAGAGGCTACGGGTTAGGGGATAGCTGCGATCGCGAAAGGCAGCGGCATTGAGCTGATTGCGCTGGGCGGGGCAATTGGCGGGCGGAACCAGGGGCACTTGGTAGGGGCTCACCAGTTGGTCGGGCGTCCGGCCAATGGGCAGCGCCTTGATGCTGCACTGGGGCACGATCTCCGGGGCCGAAGCAAAGTAAATTCCCCCTGGGGTTTGGGCGAGCTGGCGCAGGGCTTCGGTCGTGGTGCCCACCAGGGTGACGTTGCTGCCCGGCTGTTCTCCCAGGAGAATTTCATCGGTGGTGCCCCCGGCCCCGGCGCCCGCATGAGGGGCGCGATCGCCAAATCGGGCCCTTGAAGCTGATTCCAGTTGGTGATTTTGCCGGTGTAAATCTCAGTGAGCTGTTGGGGCGTGAGACCGGGCACCTCCAGGCTCGGCGGCACGGCCACCGCAATGCCATCAAAGGCCACGGCAACTTCTTCGAGGCTGAAGCCCAGGCCCTTGGCCGCTTCTTGCTCCTCGGGGCGGAGCGATCGCGAGGATTGGGCAAAGGCCAGTTCCCCGCGCAGCACCATGCGAATGCCAGTGCCGGAGCCCGCCGTTTCCCCCTGGGGGTTGGTGTAGTTCAAGCGAAATTCGGGCCTGGCAGCCTGGATCGCCGCATCCACCGCCAAGCGCACCGGAGCCCAGGAAGTGCTGCCGCCATAGTTGAAAGACCCGACGGGCACCGCCGCCACATCGGCAAAACGGCTGCTCGTGGTCGCAAAGGCGGGGGGATTTTGAGTGGGGCCGCTGCTGGTGAGGTCAAAGTCGCTGGCCCCGAGGCTGGGACCGTTCCCCAGGCCGGGATTGCTACCTAGAAGATTCCCTGGGCCTTGACCACCCAGTTGTCTGCCAGCTTTGCCAAACAGCAACCAAGCACCGCCGCCCAGAAGGCCCAGGGTGACGATCAGGGAGAGGACAAGGGCGGCCGTATCGTTTTTTGAGCCATGGTGGGGTGCAGTGTGGGGTTGCCCAGAGATAGGCATGGCTGCGGATATCGCAGCGGACAGGGCGATAGACATGGCTTAGGTGAGACCCCTGGGCGATGTGCCATGTCAGCGCCCCCGTTGGCGTTACAGCGGGATCTACAGCGGCAGGGCTTTGGTTTACGTGAATTTACTTGGGGATGATCTTTCAGCGCTGACTTCCCAGCCGTGATTGCCCAGCCGTGATTGCCCAGCCGTGATTGCCCAGCCGTGATTGCCCAGCCGTGATTTGTCCTGGGATAACCCGAGGTCGAGCTTGCCAGCAACTGTCCCCTGGCTGGCTGGATTTAGCAAGGGAATGGGAATACATTGCATTGCTTCAATGCCCCACCAAGCTACGCTACACCGTTGCAGGATCCTAATGGTGAACTTCCGCAGGCCTATTTCGCAGTGGTCCGCTTTGCTGCTGTGGACTTCTGGGCTGCTGCGGTTTTGCTTCCGGTTCTGGCTGGGGTTTTGGCGGCAACGGGCGAGCTGGCCTCCTGGCTCGTTTCTGAGCCTATCTCTTCGGCATCAGCCTGTTTGGCTGTTGCTTTCTGGGCTGCTGTTTTTTGAGCTGACGTTTTCTGGGCCGTGGTCTTTTTGGCCGTGGTCTTTTTGGCTGTCGTTTTCTTAGCCGTCGTTTTTTTGGCTGATGCCTTTTTGCCGGTCGTTTTCTTCGCGGCTTTTGCAGGCGTTTCCGCATCGGCCCCTAGGTCAGCCGATCCCTCAGCCGATCCCTCAGCCGATTTTTTCGCCTTCTTTTTCTTGGGCGGTCCGCCAGCCTTCTCATCAATCAGCGCCACGGCCTTTTCTAGGGTGATGGACTCCACCTTTTCATCCTCTGGCACGGAGACATTGGTTTTGTTGTGCTTTAGGTAGGCTCCATAGGGACCGTCGTAGATATTAATGGGCTCCCCATCACCGGATGATTGCCCAGCTCCCGCAGCGCCGTCTTGGCCGCCTTGCGGCCCCGGCCCCGCTTGGGCTGGGCAAACAGCTCCAGGGCGCGCTCCAGGGTGACGGTCAACACATCGTCCCCTTCCTTGGGCTTGAGGGAGCGATAGTCATCCTTGCCCTCTTCCCCGCCCTTTTTGTGGACGACATAGGGACCAAAGCGACCGAGGCTGACTTGGATTTTATTTTCCGTCTCGGGGTGAACGCCCAGGAGCCGGGGCAGCTCCAATAGCCCGATCGCCATTTCCAGGGTCACATCATCCATGCCCACGCCCTTGGGCAGAGAAGAGCGCTTGGGCTTCTTCTTCTTGTCTTCGGGCTGATCCCCGAGCTGGACATAGGGGCCATAGCTGCCCGTGCGCAGGTAGATGGGCAGCTCCGTTCGGGATGGATGCCCAATTGCTTAGGCCCTTCTAGCTTCTCCCGCAGCAGCACGGCCACCTGGGCATTGTCCAGGTCCGCTGGGGTGACATCAAGGGGAATCGAAGCCTTGACCGTCGTGGCTGCATCACCGGCTTCATCGCCAGCCCGCTCCGCTTCCAGATAGGCCCCAAATTTGCCGATGCGGATCTTGGCGTTCAAATCGGCCAGATCAATCGTCCGAGCCTCGGTGGAATCGATTTGATCTTCGCGATCCTTGACCTGTTGGGCCAGGCCCTGCTCTCCCCCGTAGAAGTGCTCTAGGTAGGGCAGCCATTCCTTCTCGCCCATGGAAATATCATCCAGGGTCTGCTCCATGCGGGCGGTGAAGCTGGTATCCACCAGATCCGGGAAGTGTTTCTCCAGCAGGCCGACCACAGCAAAGGCGGTGAAGGTGGGGGCTAGGGCATTGCCGATGCGGGTGGCATATTTGCGATCGATGATCGTGCTGATGATGCTGGCATAGGTGCTGGGACGCCCGATGCTCTCGCTCTCCAGGGATTTGACCAGGGAGGCTTCGGTGAAGCGGGCGGGGGGCTGGGTTTCGTGGCCCACGGCCTCTAGCTCGGTGCAGTCGAGCTGGCTGCCCACCTTCAGCGGCGGCAGTAGCACCTCTTGGTCATCCAGGGCAGCATCGGGATCGTCGCTGCCTTCGACGTAGGCGCGGAAGAAACCGGGGAAGTCAATGCGCTTGCCGCTGGAGCGGAAAACGGCATCCTCAACTTCCAGCTTGACGCTGATTAGGGTTTGGCGGGCATCGGCCATTTGGGTGGCGACGGTGCGCATCCAAATCAGCTCATAGAGGGCCAGGTCTTGACCGTTGAGCCCCGTTTCCTGGGGGGTGCGGAAACTGCTGCCCGCAGGGCGGATGGCTTCGTGGGCCTCCTGGGCGTTTTTTGCTCTTGGTTTTGAATTGGCGGGGCTCGGGGCTGAGGTATTCAGGGCCGTATTTGATCTCGACACAGTTACGGGCAGCGGCGATCGCCTGCTGGGACAAATGCACCGAATCGGTCCGCATGTAGGTGATGAACCCCCGCTCGTAGAGGCCCTGGGCCACGCGCATGGTGTCCTTGGCCGAGAGCCGCAGCTTGCGGTTGGCTTCCTGCTGGAGGGTCGAGGTGGTGAAGGGGGCCGAGGGCTTGCGGACGCTGGGTTTTTCCTCCAGCTTGGCCACGGTCCAGGGCTTGTGGAGCAGGCGATCGTAGAGAGCGCAGGCCTCGGTCTCGCTCAGCAGAGTGACATTGCGCCCCGCAGCAATCTGGCCCGTGTTCTCATCGAAATCTGCCCCCGTGGCCACCTTGGTGCCCGCCAGGGTGGTGAGTTTGGCATTGAAGGGATTTTTTTCATGGCCCGCCATGGCCATAATCGCCTTGAGATCCCAGTAGGAGCCCTTGCGGAAGGCGCGGCGCTCCCGCTCCCGGCGCACCAGCAGGCGCACCGCCACGGACTGCACCCGCCCCGCCGACAGGCCCCGCGCCACCTTCTTCCAGAGCAGCGGCGAGAGGGTATAGCCCACCAGCCGGTCTAGGATGCGGCGGGTTTCCTGGGCATGGACCAGCTCTTCGTTGATGTCGCGGCAGTTATTGAGAGATTCCTGGATTGCCTCCTCAGTGATCTCGTGGAAGACCATGCGCTTGGTGGGCACCTTGGGCTTGAGCAACTGAAGCAGGTGCCAGCTAATGCTTTCGCCCTCGCGGTCTTCGTCAGTGGCCAGCAGGAGTTCATCGGCATCCTTGAGGGCTGCCTTCAACTCGCGGACAATTTTTTTCTTATCCTTGGGGACGATGTAGAGGGGCTGGAACTGATCCTCCACATTGACGCCCAGGGTCGCCCAAGCCTTGTGATTGGCCTTGATCTCAGCGGGAATATCGCTGGCCGATTGGGGCAAATCCCGCACATGGCCCATGGATGCCTCCACCCGATAGTCGGAAGACAAATAGTTGCGGATTGTGCGGGCTTTGGTGGGGGATTCGACAATGACCAGCTTGGGCATAGATCCTAATCTTAACTTCGTCAAAAGTTGGTGGAGTGGCGGTAGCAATGTTCGATCCACAACTGGATCAGGCGATCGCCCCTCGGTCGCGGAGTCTCTGGCTCCACTGGCCCTATCTGCACCTTAGAGCAAGATTCCCTAGATCCTGAAGCGGACAACAGAAAAAATTAATTCCTGATTTGGCCAAAGAGACTTCTTGTTTGGGGGAATTGAACGCTCTGGTACGGCTGATTCACAGGACTCAAAGGGCCTGGCTGGAAGTCTGTCTGGCAGGCTGCTTATCCCAGGAAACCGACTGGCGGTCCTACCTCTATATATAGCGGGGTCTGGCCGGAGATGGGAAATTGATGTTTGGTTCAAGCCTATGCCAGGCATTAGCAGCAACTTTGAGCAACATGGAGGTGAGACGGTAGAATTTGGACTGGAGCGCCTATATCTCATAGCACCCAATGGGATTCTTGAGCTGTTTGGCTTTACCAGAACTCCGCTTTTCAACCTCACCCTGAACGTCTCCATGGATGTTGCAAATTTAACTTCACAGCTCAATGTGGGGGTCATCCTGCCGGAAGGCATTGTGATTCTCACCCTGCTATCGGTGTTGATTTTGGATGTGATCCGGGGCCGTGCTGCCAATACCGTCACACCCTACCTCGCCCTGGCTGGACTGGCTGCCTCTTTGGTTGCCCTCTGCTTCCAGTGGGGGAACACCGACCCATTGGCCTTTTTGGGTAGCTTCAGTGGCGATCCCCTCAGCATTGTTTTTCGGGGGATCGTGGCGCTGTCGGCGGCCTTCACGATTCTGATGTCCATCCGCTATGTGGAGCGCTCCGGCACGTCCCTGGGGGAGTTCATCACGATTTTGCTGACCGCGACCCTGGGGGGCATGTTCCTCTGTGGAGCCAGTGAGCTGGTGATGATTTTTGTGTCCTTGGAAACGCTGAGTATTTCATCCTATTTGCTGACGGGCTACATGAAGCGGGATTCGCGCTCCAATGAGGCGGCGCTGAAGTATTTGCTGATTGGGGCTTCGAGCTCGGCGCTGTTCTTGTATGGCGTGTCGCTGCTGTATGGCCTGTCTGGGGGACAGACGGAGCTGACGGCGATCGCCCAAAGCCTCGCCGCCGCCAACCAATCCTTGGGCCTGATCATGGCCCTGGTGTTTGTGATTGCCGGTGTGGCCTTCAAAATCTCCGCTGTGCCCTTCCACCAGTGGACACCGGATGTCTACGAAGGCTCCCCAACCCCCGTGGTGGCCTTCCTCTCGGTGGGCTCCAAGACCGCAGGCTTTGCCCTGGCCATTCGCCTGTTGGTGGTGGTCTTCCCGCTGCTGGCCGATGAATGGCACTTCGTCTTCACGGCCCTGGCGATGCTCAGCATGATCCTGGGCAACATGGTGGCCCTGGCCCAGACCAGCATGAAGCGACTGTTGGCCTATTCCTCCATTGGCCAGGCGGGCTTTGTGATGATTGGCCTGATTGCGGGCACTGAGACGGGTTACGCCAGTATGATTTTTTACCTGCTGGTTTACCTGTTCATGAACCTGGGCGGCTTTGCCTGTGTGATTTTGTTCTCCCTGCGCACGGGCACGGACCAGATCAATGAATATTCTGGCCTGTACCACAAGGATCCCCTGATCACCCTCTGCCTCAGCCTTTGTCTGCTGTCCCTGGGGGGAATTCCGCCCCTGGCTGGCTTTTTTGGCAAGATTTATTTGTTCTGGTCCGGCTGGCAGGCGGGTCTCTATCCCCTAGTACTAGTGGGTCTGGTCACCAGCGTGATCTCCATTTACTACTACATTCGTGTGGTCAAGATGATGGTGGTGCGCGAGCCCCAGGAAATGTCCGATGCGGTGAAGAACTATCCCCAGGTGAGCTGGGATGCGCCGGGCCTCAAGCCACTCCAGGTTGGCTTGGTGCTCTCCGTAGTGGCGACGAGTATTGTGGGGGTTGCTTCTAACCCAGTGTTTACCCTGGCGGTGGAATCGGTGGAAAAGACGCCGATGCTGGCGGCGAGTCTGGCGGAGGCGAAGCTCCATGCCATTGCTGCGCGGCTGCCCCAGGTTGCTCCAGAGATTGAGCCTGGGCCGGAGGTGGCTTTGAGCAAAACCGCCGCGCATCCTACGATTCTACCGATAGGTAAATCGTTAGTTAGCGGCGGGCAACAATGTGCTAGAATTAGAATTAGCTGAGTACGGCACTATTACCCGCCAGGCAAGAACTCTGGAGTACCGGGTAGATACAAGACCTGCTCGGTAAGGTACAACTGAACCTGTAAGTCCGGTATCGCCTGATTGTTAAAAGTAGGGAGCCGGTCAAAAGTTGGCATGGCATTGTCAATAATCACTTCAACTCACGAGCGGAAACGACTCGGAGTGCTGTCAAGGCAAAAGTTCCTGGCAGTAGGCGAGAGCGCCGCCTATCTTGGACAACTGTAGCTGCCCCATAGG
>JAAUQQ010000057.1 GCA_012032745.1 Synechococcales cyanobacterium RM1_1_8 | reverse complement strand
CGGAAAACTTTGCCTACATCGGGGGAAGAGCGGGACAAGGTCGAACAGGCCCAAGCCATCTCCCAGCGCACGGAAAAGTTTCTCAAACCATGGCCCAGCGCTACCAGGTGACGTTGTTGGGCGGTGGTTTCCCGGTGCCCGTGGGCTCCGGCCAGGTCCACAATACGGCCCTGCTGATCGGCCCCGATGGGGATGAACTCAGCCGCTATGAGAAGGTCCATCTGTTTGATGTGGACATTCCCGATGGCTACAAATACCAGGAGTCCCAGACCGTGATGCCGGGGCGTCGTCTGCCGAAGCTCTATGACTCTGAGGATCTCGGCAAGATCGGCCTCTCGGTTTGCTACGATGTGCGCTTTCCTGAGCTGTACCGCCACCTTTCCAAAACCGGGGCGGAGATTTTGTTCGTGCCTGCGGCCTTCACGGCCTACACCGGCAAGGATCACTGGCAGGTGTTGATTCAAGCGAGGGCGATCGAAAACACTTGCTACATCATCGCCCCAGCCCAGACGGGCACCCACTACGATCGCCGCCAGACCCACGGCCACGCCATGATTGTCGATCCCTGGGGGGTAATTTTGGCCGATGCGGGCAGCGAACCGGGGGTTGCCATTGCAGAAATCACGCCCAACCGCCTCAGCCAGGTGCGCCGCCAGATGCCATCGCTCCAGCATCGCGTGTTTGCTTAATTTTCAGCCTGCCGATGCTTTCCTCCGCTTGAGCTGTTCAACTCAGACGGTTCGAGGTTCCCATCCCTCGGTAGGCTAGGACTACTGCCTGTCAGGGTAGGAACCTCGTAAATCTTGCAGATAGCCCCCATTTCCATGCTCGATTCATTGATCTTTGTTTCCTGGTTTCCGAAGCTGCTGGCCAATCTGGCTGGGTCGGGTCAGGGTTTAGCCCCGGCCTTTTCCCTGCCGCCGCTGGTGTTTGCAGCGGCAACCGAAGCAGCCACAGAGGTCGCCACTGAGGCCGATGGCGAAATCGCGCCCCTGGTGTTGGCCGGGGTGCTTCTGAGTTTGATCGTTGTCTTTTTGGCCAGCAAGGTTGGCGGTGAGATCTGTGCGCGGATCAATCTGCCGCCCGTTCTAGGTGAGTTGGTCGGTGGCGTCGTCGTCGGGGTCTCGGCCCTGCACCTGTTGGTGTTTCCAGAGTCTGGAGCCACGGCGGCTGATTCCGTAATTATTCAAATTTTGCAGCAGACCGCTGGCCTCCAGCCTGCCCAGGCCGCTGCGGTGTTCTCGGCCCAGAGCGAGGTGATTTCGGTCCTGGCTGAGATTGGAGTGATCCTGTTGCTGTTTGAGATTGGTTTGGAGTCGGACCTGAAGGAGCTGATTAAGGTGGGGCCCCAGGCGGCGATCGTCGCCGTTGTCGGTGTGGTGACGCCGTTTGCCCTGGGCACCTTTGGCCTGCTGGCTCTGTTTCACATGGCGGTGGTGCCCGCGATTTTTGCGGGGGCGGCGCTGACGGCGACGAGCATTGGTATTACGGCCAAGGTGCTGTCGGAGCTGCGGAAATTGAGTTCGCGCGAGGGCCAGATCATTATCGGTGCGGCGATTCTCGATGACATTTTGGGGATTGTCGTGCTGGCCGTGGTTGCCAGCTTGGCCAAGACTGGCGAAGTCAAGCTGGCGAATGTGGCGATTTTGATTTTCAGTGCAGCGGCATTTTTGATTGGCACGATTGTGATCGGGCGGCTGCTGGCTCCCTATTTCATCGGCGTTGTCAACAACCTCAAGACGCGGGGTGAGCTGCTGATTGCGGCGCTGATCGTGACGTTGATTTTGGCCTATGTGGGGGCAATTATTCACCTAGAAGCGATTCTGGGGGCCTTTGCGGCGGGGCTGATTTTGGGCGAAACCGAGAAGCGCCACGACCTGGAGGAGCAGGTGGTGCCGTTGGCGGATGTCTTGGTGCCGATCTTTTTCATCAGTGTGGGGGCTAAGACCGCCTTGGCCGTGTTGGATCCGACGGTGCCGTCCAATCGGGAAGGCTTGGTGATTGCGGCCTTTTTGGTGACGGTGGCCATTGTCGGCAAGGTGGTGACGGGCTTTGCCCTGGTGGGTAAGACGGATGTTAACAAGTTGGCGATCGGGGTGGGCATGATTCCCCGAGGCGAGGTGGGTTTGGTGTTTGCGGGGGTTGGGGCCGCCAGCGGCGCGCTGACGGATGCGCTGAATGCAGCGGTGATTGTGATGGTGATTGCGACGACGTTTGTGGCTCCGCCGCTGTTGCGGGTCGCGTTTAATCTGGGTGAGGGCCAGCAGGGGGAGTCGCTGCCCGAGTCTGTACCAGAACCCGTGACGCCAGAACCCGTGATGCCAGAGGGAGATGAGACCTCTAGCTGATGATTAAAGCGGATGATTAAAGCGGATGATTGAAGTGGATGACTCAGTTGCGGGTGGCGGTGATTGGCTGTGGCATTGTGGGGGCGCTGGTGGCCTATGAGCTGAGCCGGGACGATCGCTTCCAAGTCACGCTCTTCGATCGCCAACAACCCGGCCAAGGCTCAACGGGGGCGGCGCTGGGGGTGTTGATGGGGGTGATTAGCCACAAAACCAAGGGCCGTCGCTGGCAGCGCTGCTGGGCCGGGCTGGAGCGCTACGAGCGCTTGGTGCCGGAGCTGGCGGCGATCGCCCCCATCCCATTCAACCAAGCGGGGCTCCTGCGGCTCTGCTTTGAGGGCGAAGCGATGGCGGGCTGGGAGCGTTTGGCAGAGCTGCGGGCCAGCCAGGGATTGACGCTGGAACTGTTGGATTTGGCGGCCTTGGGCGATCGCTTTCCCCAGGTGCAGGGTCACTTGGTGCAAGGTCATGGGCCAGGCCCGCAGCTGATCGGGGCGGTGTATTCGCCGCGCGATCGCCAGCTCCAGCCCCTGCCCCTGGTCCAAGCCCTGGTCCAGGCTGCCCAGCTCAACGGCGTTGACTGTCACTTCAATACTGAAATTACGCAATTTGTCAGCGGTGCTGGGGCCGGGACTGCCCGCCATGGTCAGGGCTTACATTGTCAGAGCTTGGCGTGGGTTTCCCGTGATCCATCGCTGTCCTGTAATCCACCATCCCCCAGCCAGGCCCTGGAGATTGACCAAATCGTGATTACGGCGGGCCTGGGCTCCCCGGCGATCGCCCAGCTCCTCAGCCAGCAACTTGATCTAGCCCCGGCTTCCGCCGCTGTGACGGCGGCAGGTCCGGGGCTGGACCTCCGCCCGGTTTTGGGCCAAGCCCTCCAGATTGCCCTACCCGAGCCCCTGGCCCCTGGCCCCCAGCCGGTGATCACCGGCCAAGATATTCATATTGTGCCGCTGTTCCGAGCTGGGGGGCGATCGCCACTGGCACCCCAGCTCAAACCCCCGCCCCCACTTCAGCCTCAACTTCAGCTCAAACCGCCGCCCTAACCGCCCAGGCCCAGCACGAATATTGGATCGGAGCCACCGTAGAGCTGCCCGATGGGGCTGGAAACCCGCCCGCGATCGAGGCCCAGCCCCTAGACGACCTGCTGAAAACGGCCCAAGGCTTCTGCCCTGCCCTGGCCCAGGCCACCGTGCTGCGCCAGTGGTCCGGCCTGCGACCCCGGCCCGAAGGCTGCCCAGCGCCGGTATTGGAGCCCCTGGCGGGCTATGGCAATGTTCTGTTGGCCACCGGGCATTACCGCAATGGCGTATTGCTGGCTCCGGCTTCGGCGGATTGGGTCAAGGCTGCGTTGGAGACTAAAATATGAAACAATTATGAAAAATGTAGCTGTCTCCCAGTGAGACGCAACCTTAATCCATATGTCTCTTTCCCCTCAGGCTGTTCGGCATCTATGGGCCTACTCTCGGGCACATTTTCGGTCCCAACGAGGGGCTAGCCCAATCCAACAGCGCCGATTTGGCTTGCATTCTTTCTGCAAAGCTACCGCAGCCCTGGTCCTGACCCTGGCCCTGGCCCCGATGCTGGGCAGTTGCACCAACCGGGGCACTGGAGCCGCCAGCACGAGTCCCAACGATCCCGAGAACCGCCCCAGCGTGGTCGCCACCAGCACGATCATTGCGGATTTGACCCAGGAGATCGCGGGCGATGAGATTGTGCTGACCAGTATTCTGCGCCCCGGCGATGACCCCCATGTCTACGAGCCCGTGCCAGCGGATATCAAGGCGGTCGAGCGGGCGGATCTGGTGCTCTACAACGGCTTTAACCTGGAGCCTGCCCTGATTCGGCTGATGGCCGCAGTAGGGCAAGATGCCCCCCAGATTGCCGTGGGCGAGGCGGCGGATGCCTTGGAAATGGACAAGGCGGGTCAAAAGCAGCCCGACCCCCACGTTTGGGGGGATGTGCGCAATGCGATCGCCATGGTCAACGCCATTCGCGATGCCCTGATCGAAATTTCCCCCGAGGATGAAACGCTGTTCATCAGCAATGCCCAAACCCTCAACGCCCAGCTCAATGACCTCGATACCTGGGTCTATCGCCAAATTGAAACCATTCCCAAGGAGAAGCGCCTGCTGGTCACGACCCATGATGCTTTTCAGTACTACGCCCAGGCCTATGAGCTGGAAATGTTGGGGACGCTGATCGGCATCAGCACCGAAGAACAGCCCAGCGCCCAGACGATTCAGGCCCTAGTCAGCGAAATTAAAGCCCGCCAGGTGCCTGCGATCTTTGCGGAAACCACGATCAATCCCCAGTTGATTCAGACCGTTGCCGCAGAAGCGGGGGTCAAGCTCTCGCCCCAGGCGCTATATTCAGATTCGATTGGGGCGGTTGGGAGCCCTGGAGAGTCCTATATCAAGATGATCGAGGCGAATACGAAGGCGATCGTCGAAGCCCTGGGGGGACGCTATCAGCCCTTCGTCGCGTCGGCGGCGGGGGCCGCTGGGGCAAAATGAGTTGCTGCTGGAATTGAGCGATCGCCCACTCCCCCAAACCTGCCCAGGCCGAACAGAGCAGGTAGGATAGAAGCGCCCGCCGGTCTCCGCAATCGCCGCGCCGGGCTTAGGAGCCATGGACCACAAGCATCTCAATCCCAGTAGCCCCAGTAGCCCTTCTCCCAGTAGTCCTGCTAGTCCCAGCCCTGCTAGTCCCAGCCCTGCTAGTCCCAACAGCCCTGCTTACTACAACCCCCGCCGGGAGAACCTTCGCCGCCAAGCCGTCCGGCGCGTTCTGCTGATCACCCTCTTGCTCAACTTCGCCGTCGTCGCCCTCAAGCTGGTCGTCGGCTTTGGCACCGGCTCCCTCAGCCTCCTGGCCGATGCCCTCCACAGCGTCACCGATAGCATCAACAATGTCTTGGGCTTGGTCACCAACCAGCTCGCCGCCCCAGACCCCGATCGCGAACACCCCTACGGCCACCAAAAGTTTGAAGCCGTGGGAGCCTTGGGTATCGCCGCCTTCCTGGGCATCGCCTGTTTTGAAATCCTCAAGAGCGCTGGGGAACGAATTTTTCAGGCCGCCAGCCCCGTGACGATCACAGCCTTCGAGCTGGGGCTGTTGGTGGCCGTTTTGGGCATTAATATTTTTGTTGCCTACTATGAGCGTCGGGTGGGCTTGCTCAACGACAGCCCCATCTTGATTGCCGATGCCCACCACACCATGAGTGATGTTTGGATCACCCTGGCGGTCATGGGCGGACTCCTGGGAATCCAGCTGTGGGATATTCAGTGGCTGGATGTGGCCCTGGCTTTTCCAGTGGCGGCCTTGGTGCTTTCCAGCGCTTGGACGGTGTTGAAGCAGAATTTGCCCTGGCTGGTGGATGAAATGGCGATCGCCCCTGAAGTCATCCAGGCCACGGTAATGGAAGTCCCCGGCGTGCTCAACTGCCACAGCATTGCCTCGCGGGGCGTCCCAGGGCGCAAGGTCTTTATGGAAATGCACCTGGTGGTCTCGGCCCCGGATGTGGAAACGGCCCATGGCATCACCGAAGCCGTCGAGGCTCACCTGGTCAAGGTTTACGGCCCCGTCCGAGCCAGCCTCCACATCGAACCCCCGGACTACGTCTCTGACCAGGTGACCTACACCGGAGAAGAGATTGCCATGGGAGGAGCGCTTTAGTGGCTGTTCTCACTACAGCTCAGAGAAGTATCTCAAGAGCAACCCAAAAAACCATAAGAAAAAGCGACCCTTTCGGGTCGCCTCAAGACTCAATGATCCCAGCTAAAACTAGGAAACATCAAGCCGCACACTAAACAGTTGCAGCTTTCTTCGCAACTTGGTCAAGCTCGCCAGCGGCGTACTTAACAGCGAATACGTCTACCGACTGCTGCTTAATCTTACTCGCATTTCCAGCGGCCCAGAACTTCTCATAGCGATCGGCGCAGACCTCCTTCATGTACTTGATCGAAGGCTTCATGAAGTGGCGGGGATCAAAGTTCTTCGGATCCGCACTGGCTGCTTCACGAATGGCCGCTGTGATCGCCAGGCGGTTATCGGTATCGATATTTACCTTACGCACGCCGCTCTTGATGCCTTTCTGGATTTCCTCGACGGGGACGCCGTAGGTCTCGGGAATGGCACCGCCGTGGGCATTGATGATGTCGATCCACTTTTGGGGCACGGAAGAAGAACCATGCATGACCAAGTGGGTATTGGGCAGACGGCTGTGGATTTCTTCGATGCGGCTGATGGCGAGGATTTCCCCCGTCGGTTTGCGGGTGAACTTGTAGGCACCGTGGCTGGTGCCAATGGCCACCGCCAGGGCATCCACCTGAGTGGATTCCACAAATTCGACTGCCTCATCGGGGTCAGTCAGCAGTTGGTCTTTGTCCAGCTTGCCATCAAAGCCGTGGCCGTCTTCGGCTTCGCCCTGGCCGGTTTCGAGGGAGCCGAGGCAGCCCAACTCGCCCTCAACGCTCGCGCCGATCGCATGGGCCACCTTCACCACTTCAGCGGTGACGGCGACGTTGTAATCGAAGCTAGCAGGGGTCTTGGCATCCTCTTGCAGGGAGCCATCCATCATTACCGAGGTGAAGCCATTCTTGATGGCGGAATAGCAGGTTGCGGGACCGTTGCCATGGTCCTGGTGCATGACGATGGGAATGTGGGGGTAGCTCTCCACCGCAGCCAGCACGAGGTGGCGCAGGAAATGCTCACCGGCATAGCTGCGGGCACCGCGTGAGGCCTGAAGGATCACGGGGCTGTCGGTCTCGTCAGCAGCCTGCATGATTGCAATGATCTGCTCCAGATTGTTGACGTTAAACGCCGGAATGCCGTAGCCGTTTTCTGCGGCATGGTCCAACAAAAGTCGTAATGGGACAAGCGCCATGATCGAGATCCTCCTAGGAGATTGCGTTCAGCAAATTAAGCTTAGAGGATGTTTGAGAATTCGCCAAAGCCAGCAATCCTATGCCCAACAGGCTAGACTGTGCCTGTTTTTTAGACATGTGCCTGTTTTTTAAATCAAAAGCACGGACTATGGGCACCATTGGCTCCAGCCGAAGCAATTCTCAAACATCCTCTTAAGATGCTTTCACTAATCTTAAGGTAACAAACCCGCTCTCGTAAATTATAACGAGCTGGGCGATCGCCCCGGCTTCCTTTGCGCTTGCCCAAAAACACGAATCATAGGGGCCACCTTCACAAACTTGAAGATGGCCCCTATGGCTTGGCATGGGTCGCCTGGGATTCGAACCCAGGACCAATCGGTTAAAAGCCGAGTGCTCTACCGCTGAGCTAGCGACCCCAATGGGTCTCGTCCACGCCTTTGCCAGATTAGCACAGGCCCCAATGTCTATTCTGTGATTCGTTCGAATATCTGTCAATGGAAATGATTGGAGAAATTAATCATTCCCCCCCCGGATGCATGGGCTCAGCGCTTGGGCTCAATCTGGGCGGTGAGCTGGAAGTGGGAGCGGTGGCGGCTGCCGGGGGGAAGAACCTGGATAGATTGTGGCTGGTTGAGCCCATTGGGCGGGCTACTCCAGGGCCCCAGGCAGACATAGCCTTGGTCTTTGAGGGTCCAAAACAGGAGGTGCTTGAAGTCGTCGCTGAAATCAAGTTGCCAGCGGTGGCCGCTGCGGGGATTTTCGAGGCTGGCCTGGGGTTGGGCGAGCTTGGAGAACATCACATCAATTTCTTCCAGGGAAAAATCAAATTTTCCAAAGAAGGGCTGGATGGCTTGGGTCTGTTGATCGATGAAGCTGTTGCTGGGCAAGGTGAAGTTGAGCTGGACTTTGTCCACGGCGGGGAAGTAGGGGTGGAAGCCGAGGGCAAAGGGCATGGGCTCGGGGGATTGGTTGAGCAGGCTCAGGTCTAGGCGCAGTTGGCTGCCCTTGAGGTGGTAGGTCAACCGCAGCTCAAAGTCAAAGGGATAGATGGCTCGGGTGGCGGGGCTGCTCTCCAGGCCGAGGGTGATGGAGAGGTCGGCGGCGGTTGGCGGGCTGGCTGTTTCGGGCCTGGATATTTCGGGCCTGGATATTTCGGGCCTGGATATTTCGGGCCTGGATATTTCCAGCTTGGGGTCTTCCACCTGGGTGTCGATCACGCGCCAGGGGAGGGTGCGGGCAAAGCCATGTTGGGGGAGCAGGTAGCGCTGGCCCCGGTATTCGTAGGTGTTGTCAGCTAGGCTGCCGCAGATGGGGAACAGCAGGGGGATGCCGCCCCGGACGTTTAGGTCGGGGTGGGTGAAGCGATCGCGATCCAGGTACAGCAGGTCATGGCCCCGGTAATGCCATTGGGTGATCAAACCGCCCCGCTCGGGCACCACTTCTAAATAGGCCTGGTTGAGATTGTCAATCAGACGGTAGGTGATGTACTGGCCCCGGTGGATCGAAATTTTGCCCATGGTGTTGTGAGGGAAAAGATGGCCCAATGCGCCCTGGGGCTAGGTGTTCGGTTCCTGCCCCCGTCCGGAGCACTCGGGACGGTCCAGTTATTCTGGTCAGATCATTTTGGCTAGTAATGATCTGGCAGGACACTATATCTGGCAGGACACTATATCTGGCAGGACACTATTCTGGCAGGACACTATTCTGGCAGGACACTATTCTGGCAGGAGGGCATTAATTTGTTCGGAGTAGCCCAGCATCAGCTTGCGCTGCTCCACGGGGTTAACTGCGAAGTTGATTTCCGCGTTGGCAAGCTCTTGCTTGAGTTTTGCTAGGGTTGTGGGATCCTTGCTGAGTTCAATTTTCCCCAGGGTCTCGCTGGCGAGGCGGAGTTGGGTGTTGGCATTGCCGAAGTTGCGCTGTTCTAGCTCATCCATGGCTTTGAGCAATGTCAGTTGCACCTGGCTGTAGTCGCTGCGGGCGGTGGCGGCGGCGGCAGTGGCTTCTGCGGCGGTGAGCTGGGTTTGTACCTCGGCGATCGCCCCATCCTTCTCCGTGGTCACAGCTTGGATCTGGCTGCGGGTCTGCATCAGGCCAACGCCGTAGCCGATGCCGCCGCTGAGGGCAATCAGCACCAGGGCGCTGAGGCCGGTTTTGAGCTTGGAGAGCAGGCTGGAGCCCTCGGGTTTTGCAGGCTGCTCTGGAATGCCGAGGTCTTGGGAGGCTCGGCTGGGGGCTCGGGGAACTGGGCGGGGGATGGGCTGACTTCGGGGGAGCTGTCGCGGGGAGTCATGGGTCTTTCCTCAAAGCTTGAATCAATCGCCCAGGCTGAATTTGCCTATTAAGCTATCACCTGGGGCGGAGTTTCTAGGGATTTTACGAAGATTCTTTGACCTTCTCGAATAATTCGAGGCCGATGCTTAAAGATTTCTACTCGGTGGGGGCGATCGCCCCCCTTGGCGGCAAGATGATGTCAGCGAGCAGTTGAACTTATCTTGCTGGTCTGTGCTGGCCAGCCTGCTCATTGGCCCTGCTCCCTGGACAGGTGAAATGGATGTCGAATCAAACGGTCCTGGCGCAAACGGTCCTGGCGCAAACGGTCCTGGCGCAAACAGTAACCTTTGTCCGCTCAGGTGGCCCAGCGCCGGACCGCGCCGCCACGGTGGCTGCCCTGTTGGCGCTGGAGAAGGCCTCGCGCCAGACGCGCCAGACGATCGCCTGGGACCAGCTCGCGGGCGATTGGCGACTGGTGTTTATTACGGGAACCCAGCGATCGCGCAAAGCGGCGGGTGTGGCCCTGGGGGCGGGGCGGTTTTTGCCTCGCTGGATTGAGATTTTGATCGCCTACCGAGCAGCGTTGGGCGATGGGTCTGATGCCGTCGAGCCGGGAGCGGGCGATCGCCTCCTCGGCAGCGTCGAAAACCGCGTTCGCTTTGCCGGGGTCGATCTGACCGTGGCGGGGCCGCTGTGCCTCTATGGTTCACGCCGAATTTTGGCCTTCGACTTTATTCGGCTGCGGTTTTTGCTGGGGGGGATTTCGCTGTTTGATGGCTATGTTAAAGGGGGCCGGGCGAGGGAGCAGGCCTTTGGTCAAAAATCGCTGCGGGACCAGGCTTTTTTTACCTACTTTTACGTAGAAGAGGAGCTGATTGCAGCCCGTGGGCGCGGCGGCGGTTTGGCGATTTGGGTGCGTGAGCCGAGGCCAGAAACCACAAAACACCATGCGAGCTAAACTGCGCGATACGGAAATTTATTTTGATGTGGATGGCTCAGGGCTGGTGGCCAGGGGCGATCGCATGGTGGAGAAGCCCGTGGCTTTTTTGCTCCACGGCGGCCCTGGGGCCGATCACAGCAGCTATAAGCCCAGCTTTTTCCCCCTGACCAGCCGGATGCAGTTGGTGTATTTTGACCATCGGGGCCAGGGGCGATCGGCGCGGGGGCCTCGGGAGACCTACCAACTCGACAACAATGTGGAGGACATGGAGGCCCTGCGGCAACATCTGGGTCTCGATCAGATCGTTGTGATTGGCGGCTCCTATGGCGGCATGGTGGCCCAGGCCTATGCCAGCCGCTACCCCGCCCGTGTGTCCCAGCTGATTCTCTACGCCACGGTGCCGGACTGGCGTTTTTTGCCCCAGGCCCAGGCGGCGCTGCGATCGCGGGGCACGGCGGAGCAGATTGCGATCGCCGAACATCTCTGGGCCGGGACGTTTCGCGATACGGAACATCTGCGGGCCTATTTTCGGCTGCTGGCACCGCTCTACTCCCGCCGTTATGATCCACGCCAGCCGGACCTGGGACTCCAGCGGGCAATTCTGTCGGTGGATGCCATCAATGAAGCCTTTTCAGGCTTTTTGCGTCGGTTCGATCTCAGGCCCGAGCTGGGCCGGATCACGGCTCCCACGCTGGTGTTGGCGGGACGCCACGATTGGATCTGTGCGCCTGAATTTTCAGTGGAAATTGCCCAGCTCATTCCCAATTCAGACCTGCGGATTTTTGAGCAGAGTGGCCATTCGATTCGCAGTGATGAATTGGATGCGCTGTTGGATGCGATCGCAGGGTTTGTGGTCTACAACAGCGATCCCAATCGCAGCCCCCCAAATCGCAGCCCCGCTACCGGCCTAAACGACGGCCATGGGGCTGGCTAAATGTTGATCGACTAAACCTTCAAACTGAATGACCGAAGCCTCAACAATCTCCAGGCTCTCTCGCCAAAACTGGGGCTGGCGAATGTCCTGCTGGAGATGTTGCAAGACCAACGCTTCGGCGGTCATGCTGCCAGTATCGCGCAACAGGTTGGTGTAGAGATCATTGAAGGCTTCACCGTACTTGGCCTGTTGGGCATAGATGCCCAAACTGAACAAATAGCCAAACAGATAGGGATAGTTATAGAACCCCAGACCTGCGATGGAAAAATGTAGCTTGCTGGCCCAGAACAGGTCATCGTATTCCGACAGGCTATCTTCATACCAATGCTGCCAGCTTTGGGCCATCATTTGCTTGAGTTGCGCGGCGGCCACATAGCCCTGTTTACGCGCTTCGACCAAACGGGTTTCAAACTCAAATCGTGCAGGAATATTCAACAGAAATACCGCTGCACTATCAGCATTTTGCCAGGCAATTTCTAACTGCTGGGCCGGGCTTTTTGCCTCTTGGAGCAGGGCATCGCGCACCAGGGTTTCAGCAAAGATACTGGCCGTTTCCGCCAGGGTCATGGAATACCACGTTTTCATCACCGGCAGATCCCGCATCACCCAGTTGTGCCAGGCATGGCCCAGCTCATGGGCCAGGGTCATGACGTTGTTCATCGTGCCCTCGTAGGTGAGGAAAATGCGGGGCTCGCGGGGGCTGCGGAAGCTGGTGCAGTAGGCTCCGGTGGTGCGGTTGGGTGTGGGCTGGCCATCGATCCAGCCCCGCTCTGCCATCATTACCGCAAAGTCGCCCATGGCGGGGGTCAAACGGCTGAAAGCACGGGCGACCAGGGCAATGGCAGCATCAAAGCTGATGTAATCCTCCCCGCCGATGCTGGGAGCGGGCGCAAACAGATCCCAGGCGGCCATCTGGGGAATCTCCAGGGCCTTGCCCATGGCCTTGAGTGCCCGCTGGCCGAGTTGCCGCTGGTCATAGGTGGTTTCGATCAGGGCATTGAGGGTGCTGCGTTCGATGCGGCTCTGGTGGCAGCTCTTGTCCAGGTAGTGCAGCTCGCGGATCTGGCTGCGCTGGGCGGTTTCCTGCAAGCGCCAGCCGTTGATGGCGTTGAGGATGCTGGCCACGGTATCTTCGCGGCTGGACCAGGCCTGGCGCACGCCATCCCAGGCGGCTTTGCGGGTGGCGCGATCGCCATTGCTGAGCAAATTCGCTGCCTTGGCCAAGCCGACGGTTTCCCCCGCGATCTCACATTTGAGACTGCCCGCCAGGTCATCATAGAGATTGCCCCAGCCCTGGAGGCCCGTCACCCCCAGGCCAGTGATCAGTTTTTCCTCCGCCACGCTGAGCAGCTGATCTTGGAGGCGGCGGGCATGGAGGATGGAAAAGCGGCGTTCTTCTAGGTCGGGCTGGGCCAGGAGCTGGGTGATGAAGCGATCGCCCACCCGCACCAAAAATACATCCACAGGCGTCGCCGCTTGGCCCAAGGCCGCCCCCACCTGCTGGAGCTTGGGCATCCAAACATTGGCCTGGGCATCCTGGGAATCGACGCTAAGGATGGAAGAAATGAAGGTGCGCAGGTTGCCCAGGCGCTGGAGGATGCCGATTTCCTGGGCGTGAATTTGTTGGAGTTGGGCAATCAAACCGGCATGGTCTGGCTCGGGCAGGGCCTCCGCCGTTTCGATCAGCTCACTAAAGGGGCCACAGGCCTCAGCGAGTTTGCTAATGTCGTCTTGCAGTTGTTCCACGGCGACGGCAATCTGTGGGTCATCGCTGCCGCTAAAGAATTTCTGGTTATCCCATGTTTGGCGAAATTGAGGCATGGTTGTTTGGGCTGGCGAAAGGTGTTGGCTGGTGAAGGATTCTGGCTAAAAAATGCTGGCTAGAAGCTCTGGCTGAAAGATTCTGGCTGGCAAGCCGAGGACTGAAGCGCTAAATCCGTTTGCTTAATGTACAGCGCATCCCAGCTTGACGCAGCTCAGTTGGGTGTTGCTCAGTTTGGCGATCGCTGACCCGAGGCCGCCAGGGCCTGGGTTGAACGACCCGCCATCGCCCGGCGGCGGACGCGGAACATGCCAAATCGACAGAGGCCCGTCCCAAAGGCCAGGCGCATCAGCAAGAGCGTCGGTACCTCCCGCAGGGATTTGACCAAGCCCGGCAGGCCAAACTTGACCAGGCCCTGGGGGCGGACAATGCCCTGCCAAATTGAATCGAGCCAGGATGGCAGGGTTTCCTTGGACCAGTCCGCCGTTTCCACCGGGTCTGCGGCCAGGCCCGTGGCTTCCAGCAGTTCTGCAAAGCCTTCAATGCTGGAAAAGGCTGGGTGAGCCCATTGATCCAGGAGCTGCCGCATGACGACTTTTTCCCAGAGCTTGAGCGGTTTTCGGCGATCGTCTCGCTGGTTCCAATCGGCCACGACCAAGATGCCGCCCGGCTTGAGTACCCGCAACAGCTCACGGGCATACTGGGCCTTGTCCGGCATGTGGGGACCGGCTTCCACCGACCAAACCACATCAAAACTTTCATCGGCAAAGGACAGGGAAAGGGCATCATCCACCTGGAAAGTTGCATCCACACCAGCGGGGGTCAACTGCGTTGCCCGCTGGACTTGGCTGGGGCTAATCGTGATCCCCGTGACGGCGAAGCCATAGTCTTTTGCCAGGATGCGGCTGCTGCCGCCAATGCCACAGCCTACATCCAACAGCGTCGTCCCGGCGGGCAACTGGGAAATGCCGCCCCAGCGGGCCATTTCATGGACAAAGTTGGCCTTGGCCTGGAGAAAGTCCGTCCGCCGGGGGGGCGAACCGTAGTGGCCGAGGTGGATGTGCTCGCCCCAGTAAAATTCCAAAATGCCATCCTCCGTCCATTGATCGTAGGAATTGGCGACGGATTCACCCGATTCGTAGCGCCGGGGGGTGAGCAGATAGAGGGCGATCCCGGCGGCCAGCAGGGCGAGGAGGATCTTGGCGGCGAGAAAAAGTTGGATCACGGCAGGGCTTTACGGTTCGTTACAATGCCAGCTTAGCAAGCTCTGAGGTCCGCAAGGGCTGAGGGGGCAGTTTGGGCGATCGCAAGTCGAGTTCAGCGGCAATAATGATAGTTGGGCTGCACTGATTATTTTCGCAACTCGTAGACCTACGAGTGCTCTACCATGACTGGCTTTGAACCGTTAATTGTCAGTAGCCTCACTGGGATCGCGACCCAGATTTTTCGAGAGGATGTCAATGGTCCCATCGGCAAGCTGTTCAGCCGTGACCTCAGCGAAGACCTGCGCCTGGCCATCTTCAAAGCCTCCCAGCGCTATGTCAAACGCTACACCGAGCGCCACGGCATTCTCAAGGTCTTGGGAATGCAAAAGCCCCTGGATTTGGAATCGGTCTACACCGGTGTCCGGCTGCTGGAACACCAAGGCTTGAAGCCCTTTGCATCTGCCCAGAGCTTGGAAGCGGCCTATCGTGCCCAGGCCCAGCGCAGCTTCCAGGTTTCCCGCACCGCTCTGTCCGGCATTGAGGTAGCCAACCAAGAGCAGTTTTTGATGATTGTCGGCGGCCCCGGTGCGGGCAAGTCCACATTTCTGCGACGCATCGGCCTTGAGGCTCTCAAGCAGGCCCAGGGCCATTATCAACATCGGGTGATTCCGGTTTTCATTGAGCTTAAACAGCTAGGTAGCCCCAGCTTTGATCTGCTCGCGATCATTACTCAGGAGCTGGCCAATTGCGGTTTTCCTAGGGCAGATGAATTTACTCAAAGGGCTTTAAAGAAAGGCAATTTAATTATCCTGTTCGATGGGCTGGATGAGGTTCCAGCGAGCAATCTTGGGCCGGTGATTGAGCAAATTCAAAACTTTGTAGATCGCTATGATCAAAATCGCTACATTGCCTCCTGCCGCACAGCGGCCTACCGCAGCAATTTTCGCCGGTTTACCGATGTGGCTATAGCAGAGTTTGATGATAGTCAAATTGAAGCCTTTATCCGCCATTGGTTTATGGCCCAGGGGGAGAAGAAGCTAGGGCTGGCGCAGAAATGTTGGGAGGTGTTGAGCAGGCTAGAACATAAGGGAGCTAGGGAGCTGGCCCAAACACCGCTGCTGTTGACGTTCCTTTGCTTGGTCTATGATCGCTCCCAGCATTTCCCGGAAAACCGCGCCATGCTTTACCGCAAGGCTCTGCGGATTATGCTAGAAGAATGGGCAGCGGAAAAGCGGATTTTTCAAGATAAAATTTACCAGGGCTTAGACACTGACTTAGAGGAAATCTTGCTAGCAGAAATTGCCTATGGGGCTTTTGAGCAGGGCCAGCTCTTTTTTGAGCAACGTGATCTGGTCGATCGCATTCAGACATTTTTGATGAGCAATTTGAATGCGCCACGCCGATTGAGTGGGGAAGCAGTGTTGGAGCGATCGCCGTCCAGCAAGGCATCATGATTGCCAGGGCAGAAACGGTCTTCTCATTCTCCCATTTAACACTTCAGGAATATTTGGTTGCCCAACATATCGTAGACAACAACCTGATCGACAGCCTGGTCGAAACTCACCTGGAGGATGAACAGTGGCGGGAGGTTTTCTTGCTGGTGGCGGGGCTAATGCGCCAGGGGGCCGATGCCCTGCTGCTGACGATGGAGCAGCGGGTTCGGGCCCTGTTCCAGGGCGATCGCCTGGGCCAAACCCTAGCCTGGGCGGAGCAGCTCGTCCAAGGCTCGCCCAGCAAAGATGGCTTGCTGGAAAAACAGACCGAAGCCCTGGCCTTGATTTTGGCCCTGGCCCGCGCCCGCGCCAGCACCCGTGCCATGGTCAGCGCTCGGGGCAGCTCCCTGGCTGAGTTTCGTCTCTACGAGCATGCTCTGGATCGGGCTAATTTGCGAGTCAATGCCCTGGCAGCGGTGCTGCTGCGAGGCAATGTGAATGCCAGCGCCGGAGCCCGAATCCGGGCCCGTACTCGCATTCGCCACAGCCAGGGGCCAGACCTCTGTGCCAGTGCCAGGGCGCTGGTTCTAGATTTGGACTATGTTCAGGAGTTGGAGATCGCCCAGGTTTTTCAGGGCTGGCCAGGCCGGGCGCTCTTGAGCCAGCTGCGAGAGCAGCGTGAGGCTTTTTTAGAAACTACCTTGGTGGGCCAGCGGGATAAGATTTTGCGGGGGGCGATCGCGCTCTGGCTAGATTCTTTAGCGTTTCCCTTTGGGCTTGAAGCCTTTGAACTGGAGGAACTTCGAGCCCTGTCGCGCTTTTTGGAAGGAGTCAAATTTATTGCTCAGTGTAAACAGGCTGCCGTGCGCGTCTCGCCGGACACCTGGCTGGCCCTCGAAGCCAGGCTGTTGACGATGGGTTAGCTAGGGCTAGGGCCTGTGTTGAACTGTAGATCCCCTTGGCTCGGGGGCCTATAAACCAGGGTGTTCTAAATTTGTTTCCAACCGGAAGCTAGGCACTGTAACCTAAAGCCAGAATCTGAGTCCAGCTTCTATTGCTCATTTCTTTTGCTCCTTTCACCCCTGTGACCTGTGCCAATTTTTCATGGCCTCTTGAGCTTGGCGATCGCCCCCAGCCTGACCCTGGACGCTTTCTCCCTGGAAACTTCTCCCATCGCCCTGCAACTTTGGCTAGAATCACTGGTCATGCTCTGCAATGGCCTGTTGATTTGCATTTGTCAGCTATTGGCCCTGTTGGTGATTGTCATTGGCGTGGTCCAAGCCTTCGCGATTTACATTCACAACGCTCTGATTCGACGCCAAGTGTTTGAAGCCTTTCAGCAAGGACGCCTGCGCCTGGGCTACTCGTTTTCTTTGGGGCTTAGCTTTTTGATTGGGGCAACGATTCTCAAGACCATGACCTCTAGCGAGTGGAATGACATTGCTCGCCTGGGTATTGTGATCGCCCTGCGCACGATTTTGAATCTGCTGCTGGAGCGGGCGATTCGGGTGGGACGGCAATCCTCTGAATCTCTATCCGAATTACCGCCCACCGCTCAATTTTCGCCCGGTTCTCCGGCTGCCGCTG
>JAAUQQ010000465.1 GCA_012032745.1 Synechococcales cyanobacterium RM1_1_8 | reverse complement strand
ATCCTCACCGCCAGTATCCGCAGCGTGGGGGATATTCCATTCCTGGCCAGTCGGGGCGTCAATACCTTTACGTTTTCTACGGCGATCGCCCAGGCATTTTTTGCGATCGAAGCCACGGAAAAGGCCATCCAAGCCTTTGAGCAAGCTGCTCAAAACAGTGCTAAAAGCAGCGCCCAAAATAGCGTCCAAAATAGCGTCCAAAACAGCGTCCAAAACAGCCCCCCAGCCGCGCTGGAGACTGCCTAGGCCAAGCCGAAGAAAAATTGGGACAGAGCCAGGGGATAGGATGGAAGGCGTTCCCCTCTCTCTGCTAAGACGAGGCCCATGATCGGTGTGCATCAAATAGCGCCAGACCCGCCTGGGTCGCAGCGCCAGCGGCGGTGCGGCATGAACCGGGGGCGCTGGCTTTGCTTTGCCTTGGCGATCGCCCTGATCACCCTGGCCTGGTTCCAAATCTTTTCCGCCCACAGCGGTCTCGTGGTGCGTTCCCTGCGCCGCGACTCGGTGCCGCTGCTCTACCTGGCCCCCGAAAATGCCCAGGGCAGCGCCCCCGGCGTGTTGATAGCCCACGGCTTTGCGGGCTCCAAGCAGCTCATGCTCGGCTATGGCTATGTGCTGGCCCACCAGGGCTATGCGGTCATGCTCTGGGACTTCGATGGCCATGGCAGCAACAGCTATCCCTTCAGCCGCCAGGATCTCCAACAAAACTTGCAAACGGCCTGGGATGCGCTCAAACAACAGCCCGAGTGGGATGCCAAACGCCTGGCTAGCCTGGGCCATTCCCTCGGCAGCTTTGCGACGCTCTCCGCCGCCGTCCAGCACCCCGCCAGCTTTGCCGCCACCGTCGCCCTCTCCCCCGTGCCCGCCCCGGTAAATGCTCGCTTTCCCCGCAATTTACAAATCCAGGTGGGTCAGTGGGAGCCCGCCCAGATCCAGGCCAATGGCGATCGCATCATGCGGGAAGCCGGGGCCGATAGTTTGATTCCCAGCGTGGACCGCAGCGGCGATCGGGGCGGCGGCGGCGTGACTCGCCTGCTGGGGCGGGGTCAATACCAACTGACGCAAGTCGCCAAGGCCCGCACGGCCCTGGCCGATCTGGAAGCCGCCCTGGCCGAGGGCCTTGCCCGCCAGCAGATCGAGATCCCGAAGGTGGAGCATATTGGGATTTTGTTTAGCGATCGCAGCCACCAAGCGGCCCTGGACTGGCTAGATCGCGCCTTTGGCCTAGAAGTTTCGGGGCGGGGGCCTCGGGGCAGCCATGTCCAACTCGCCAACCTCGACAGAGCCCGCAGCCACTGGTCCTGGGGCAACAGAATCAGAGGATGAAGGTTCAAACTTAGATTTAGCTTCAGCGCCCTACCGCGATCGCCGCCTAGCCTGGTTTGGTCTTCACTGGCTCAGCGGCTTGGTTGCCTGGGGCGATCGCCCCCGCCCTGGGCCTGCCCCGGCCCGAACCGGTCAACATTTCCCCCTGGCGCAAGCTGGTGGGCTTTGGCCTGGCCCCCCTGATCGCCAGCGCCAGCCTGCAACAGCTCAGTGCCCAATTCGAAATTCAAACCCTGGGGGGCATCCAGGTCAGCGGTGCCGTCGCCCTCTGGCTGATGATCGCCGGGGGCACGGCCCTGGCCATTCAGGTCATGCCCAAGCTGCCCTCGCTGCCGAGGTCCGCCAGTCTGATCGGCGGCGGACTGGTGTTTCTGGGGCTGTGGTTTGCCTTTGGCTTGGCCGCCCAGGCCACCTGGCTGCCCTGGCTGCTGGTCCCGGCGCGGGGGATTCTTTGGCCGTTGTTTGCGATCGCTGCTTTCCTTGGTTTTTGGCGGTGGGCCTCAGCCAACAGGAAGCTTCCCTGGGAGGGCGGCTGCTGGGGTGGATAGCCCACAGCCTGGTGCTAGTGGCAGGGTTTAGCTATGTCGCCTACGCGATTACGGAGATTGGCTTCCTGGCCCTACTGCTGCCGTTTTTTCCGGTGCTGATGGCCATGTTCACCGCCCTCGATGCAGCCTTTCGCGATGCCTGGATCTATGGTCTCAGCAGCGCGCTGTTCTTTGGCTGGCTGCTGGCCGCTGTGTTTCCCCTGGCCTAGCCAGAATCGGTCGCTGTTGGGGCCACCCTGGGATATACTCGCCGGGCGGTGTGCAATGGCGGCAGGGGATAGCACGGCTCCAGGTTTCCTAGTTGGGTTTCCCGAACGGCCAGATGTCCGCTCCGCTAATGGGTTGCACTTTACTGATGGGATATCTTTGCCCAAATGTTTCGAAATATTCACTCAATTCCCGGTTCACTCAATTCCTAGAATAATCCACAGATTGAGTTGAGCGATGGCTCTAGATCGCCATTAATTTATAGTTAGAAAAGCTCCGGCGATCGTGTTTCCTGGGAATGCGACCGCTGGAGCTTTGGAGATTTACAGTTAATTCTAGATTAATCAGCGAGTTAGTGTTTAATCAATTGGCAACGGATGGCAGGTCGCCCCTCATCGCAGATTAACTATTGCGATTCATTCATTAGGAGTAGGTCAGCGATCGCGCCAACATGCGCTGGGGAGGTGCCGCCTTTTTTGACTTCACCAATCGACATTTGGGCGGACGCTTTCGCTTCGGCATTTCCATTGGCATGGCATCCTTCCACTGCAATCGCAGCACCCGCTCCATCTGCATGGCCATGCGGTGGTAGTCCTCCGTTGGAATCCACAGAAGCCTTGCCTCGTCCAGGCTTTTGGCAATCTTATAGGGCCAGGGTTCACGCTTCAGCTCTTTTTTCAAGCTTTCAGCGGTGCCCAAATAAAGCCATTGCTGACGCCACAAAAAGGCATACAGTCCGGGGTTGTCTGGCAAATTTTCTGGATCTAGCTCACGCCATTGATTGTCGTTCATTTCTATCTAATTCGCTCAGCATTGCATGATTCAAATTCACACCCAAGCGATCGCGCCAGCTAGGAGCTTGGTCGTTGTGACTTATGGCTCAAAAAAACAGCCACGTTAAATTTACTTAGCCCAGAATTGAATTGGCTTCCAGGCGATTTGTAAGCGTCGCGAAACGCTGTCTGCCAGGAAGTTAGCACATGCTTGAACTTTACGCACGCTTTTTTTCTTTTTTTTAGATCGGCGGGGTAGATTAATCCGCAACGGGCCTGTTTTCTCCTGCCCAATTCACGGCTCAATTCACGGCCCGATTGGCTGTCTGGCACAGCGAGGCATAAGTTTCTGTAATAGCCCCAGCCCCAGCTACTAGTAGAATCGAGCGTAAGTTTTGCCCCCCTCACCCCAACCCCTCTCCCACAGAGGAGCTCCGATCTGGCTCCCCTTCTCCACCAAATGAAAAAGGGGGTGGGGGATGAGGTCGGCTTAAGCTAGCCTGAGAACCTCCGCCTTGACCGTACTA
>JAAUQQ010000056.1 GCA_012032745.1 Synechococcales cyanobacterium RM1_1_8 | reverse complement strand
AGGTCGAGGCCCAGCCTGCTTGGCTAGCTTGCGGCGCGGGGGGAGACGATGGTGCGACCGCTGGCCTGGCTGCCGGTGCTGGCGGCGGGTGCAGGTTCAGCGGCGGGTTCTGGTGCGGCGATCGCGCTCCCCGCACCACCCAAACTGGCGGCCTGCTGCTTGGCGGTCTCGATTTCAGCTTCAGTTTCGGCAATCAGGGCGATCGCCTCACCCACGGGCGCACTCTCCCCCGCAGGCACAACGATGGTAGCCAAATAGCCCTCATAGAAGGACTCCACATCCATGTCAGCCTTATCGGATTCGACGATCACCACCGTCTCACCCTTTTCCACCTTGTCGCCGGGAGCCTTGACCCAATCAACGATCTTGCCCTCCGTCATGGTGGAGCTGAGGGCGGGCATAAATACTTCGTGAATCATGGGGCAGTGTTCCGAATCCTTTGCTCAAAAATCTGCGACAACATCGGGAGGCAGTCCCGATGGGGGTGTTTGTTATGGGGCGGGGCAATGATTCCATCTATCCCTGGCTTGGGTTTCCGGGGAATTGGTCCAGCCGGTTGACTCGACGATGGACCAATGGGAGCCATGGGGCAGCACGCCTTTGGGCCTTGGGAATTGTAGCCTGGAATCGTGGCCTAGGTAATGCCCCAGTCATGCTCAGGTCACGTACTGACGAAAAAGACGGAGCTGCGCTGGGCGGCTCCGTCTGGGCGGCGGATCTGGGTTGGGAGAATCTGGGGGAGGGATCAGCGATCGCTACATTTCGCCGCGAATGTCTTCGACAACACCATCCTTGATCACCACTTCCACCTGCATTTTCTGGATCAGATTGTCCCCCTTTTTCAGATTGAAGAAACTATCAAGTTGGCCCTGGTTGACCTCTTGATCCATCTCCAACATTTGCACCTGCTGAAGCTGCTGGAGGGTCTTGTTCTTTTGGGTCAGCAGTTCACCCTTCTTTTGGGTCACCTGGCTTTGAATGCCCTCGATCTGCTGCTTGACTTCCAAGCTTTCGGGCTCAGCGCTTTGCTTTTGCACCTCTGAGACCATCCGCTGGGCCTGCATGTCGAGCTGCTGGAGTTGGCCATCCATCTGGTTGATTTGATCTTGAAGTTGCTGTTGAGCTTCTTCTTTCCAGCGGGGGGTCACCACGGCCTTGACATTAATAGTGCGCTTGAGAAGCAGCGAATTGTTAGCGTCATCCATAGGTCGTTTGATTAGGTTGATTTACGGGGATTTAGTCTGGCTTAGACAAACATCTGGTCAATGATAGCCTGGTATCGCGCCATGACAATGTTGCGCTTCGTCTTCAGGGTTTGGGTCAGCAAGCCATTCTCGATCGAGAAGGGTTCACTGAGCAAATGGAAGACTGCAATGCGATCGTCGGGGCGATAGCCGGGGCGATTTTGGACCTCACGCTTGAGCTCTTGGCGAAACAGCTCCTGTACTTCCTTCCGCCCTAGGTCGAGGCCATCCGCAAGATTGGAGCCATTGGCCGGGCTCAGGAAGAGGTTTTGGCTTTGGGCCCAGGCTTGGAGCGCTTCCCCATCGGGCACGATCAGGGCTCCGACAAACTTTTGATCCTGGCCCACCAACATGATTTGGTTGATGTAGGGGCTGCGCAGACAGGCATTCTCGATCGGCAGGGGCTCGATGTTTTCGCCATTGGTCAGCACGATGGTGTCCTTGGCGCGCCCGGTGAGAATCAAGTCGCCCTGGGGGGTCATCCAGCCGATGTCGCCGGTATCAAACCAGCCTTCGGGGTCGATCGCTTTCTGCGTGGCCTCAGGGTTTTTGTAGTAGCCCTGCATCACCTGTTTGCCGCGAATCAGCACCAGGCCGCGATCGCCCGCTCGCACCGGCTGGCGGGTTTCGGGTTGGACAATCCGCGTCTCCGTATCCAGGAGCTGCTGACCATCGGCTCCGCGCAGGTTGCGCCAGGGGCGACGCACATGGGTAATGGGGGAGGTCTCAGTCAGGCCATAGCCGCCCAGAATCTCGACGCCGATCAGCTCAAAGAAGTCTTCCAGGTAGTCGGCGATGGAGCCGCCGCCGCTGACGATGAATTCAAACTTGCCGCCCATGCCAGCGCGGATCTTTTGGTAGACGAGGCGATCGCCCACCTGATGGAGGAGCCAACGCCAGGGCAACTGGAGGGCCGCCCCCAGCTTTTGGCCTAGGGAGGGCTGGAGATTTTCCAGATCCAACCCGCCCAGGGTGCGCTTGGCTGCGATGTAGGCAGCGCTGTTGCCCAAGAAGAACTGGGCCAGCTTTTGCTTGCTTTCCGGCTGGCTGCGCAACTGCTTCTGGATGCCGTCATAGATCGATTCCCAGAGGCGAGGTACCCCCACCATGTAGTCCGGTTTCAGCTCCTTCAGATCCGTTTTGACATAGCGAATATTGGTGTAAGCCTGGGTTGCCCCCTGGGAAAAACAAAAATATTCAAAGGTCCGCTCATAGCAATGCCAAATGGGTAAAATGCTCATCACCAGGCCGCCCTGGCGGATGGGCACCACGGCGCTGGCCCCGCGCGCCTGGGACAGCAAATTGCCGTGGGTGAGCATGACGCCCTTGGGCTTGCCCGAGGTGCCGGAGGTGTACATCAGCGTGGCCAGATCCTCCCGCCGTCGGGGGCAGCCCGCAGGGCATGGCCCTGGCCAGCGGCGATCACCTGGCCAAAGTTTAAAAGCTTCAGCCCCTCCGGCCCCTGGGGCGATTCATCGGACAGCAGGGCCACAAAGCGCAGGTTCAGGCGGGTGAGATCCGGCAGTAGCTTTTGCAGGGTGGCGTTGTCTTGGATCACCAAGGCGACGCTGTCACTGTTTTCGAGGATGAACAGCAGCTCCTCGCGATCGGACTGGGAGCCCCGCACCACATCCACGCCGCCCGTGGTCATAATGCCCTGGTCGGCCATTAGCCAGCGGGGGCTGTTGTCGGCAATTAGGGCGGTGTGGTCGCCGGGCTGGAGGCCCAACTGCTGGAGTCCGGTGGCGAAGGCCTGGATTTGGGCGATTAGCTCGCCGTAGCTGTATTGGCTGGGGGGGGCACCGTGGGGATCGCGCACCGCCAGGGTCTGGCTGAAGCGTTGGGCGGCGATCGCCCACATTTCCGGCACCGACTGCACGCTGCTGTAGTCCGCCGCAGCACGCAGGTTGGCTGCCTCCTGGGGCATGATCGAAGCAGAAGGGGGAGCGGCGGCAGTCATGGGATTCGGTCTCCAAATCGCGAGTGAGGGTAGAAAGCAGTGACGGCAGGAAACAATCGATTAAGCATCAGCGCCCGGATGCGAACCCTGGGGCTTGGGCACAGGCCTCTGGGCTGAGAGTCCGTTGATATTGGCAACTTGAGTATAGGCATTCTCCCCCCCACTCTTCGCCGCTGGGGGGACAGATTTGCAGTCGGCTGACTGTGGACTGCGCCAAGCTCCCCGGCATCGCCTGCCTGCCATCGCCTGCCTGCCATCGCCTGCCTGCCATCGCGGCCCGCCACCACTACCCAAGACCCAGCACAAGAAACCAGCACAAAAAAGAGCGAGGACTCCGAAGTCCTCGCTCTTTTTTTACCATGGGTTCATGGGCTCCCTGGCCTAGGCTTTAGACATCCAGCAGCCTGGGCCTAGGTTTCTGGGCCTATGGCCTAGAGCACTGGTGTGAAGCGCTCTTTCTCAGGCACCTCGGCATATTCAGCGACGATTTGGCGGAACTCTTCGCCATCGATCGTCTCCCGCTCAATCAACAGGTCCACCAAGCGATCCATCACCTCACGGTTGTCCCGAATAATCGCCAGCGTGTCTTCGTAGGATTGGTGAACAATCCGCTGCACCGCTGCATCGATTTTGGTCGCGATGCGTTCAGAGTACTCACCGTTTCGGCTCATCAACCCCTGACCCAGAAACACCTCGGGGCTCTCGCTTTCCAAGGAGAGCTGACCCAGGTCGGACATGCCAAAGCGAGTCACCATCTGGCGGGCCATACCTGCCACCTGCTGGATATCGTTGCCAGCGCCCGTGGTGATTTCATCTTCACCAAAAATCACCTGCTCCGCCGCACGGCCCCCCAGAGCCCCCATGATGCGGGCAACGAGCTGATTGCGGGACACCAGGCTTTGATCTTCGCTGGGGGAGAACCAGGTCAGACCCTGGGCTTGGCCTCGGGGAATCAGGGTAACCTTCTGGACCGGGTCATGGTCCTTGACCAGGGTGCCAATCATGGCGTGGCCAACTTCGTGGTAAGCAATCAGGCGCTTGCTCTTGCCATCGATCAGGGGAGTGCCTTCCATGCCCGCCACGACGCGATCCACAGCAGCATCGACCTCGCTCATCGTAATGGCATCTTTGCGGCGACGGGCGGTCAAGATGGCCGCTTCGTTGAGCAAATTGGCCAGGTCAGCGCCGCTAAAACCGGGCGTACGGCGGGCAATTACCTCTAGCTTGATGTCTTCGGCCAGCTTCTTGCCCCGAGCATGGACCTGGAGTACTTCCAGGCGACCTTTGATATCGGGGGTATCGACGGTGACCTGGCGATCGAAACGACCGGGGCGCAGCAGGGCCGAGTCCAGCACGTCGGGACGGTTGGTGGCGGCGATGATGATGATGCCGGTGTTGCCTTCAAAGCCGTCCATTTCAGTCAGCAACTGGTTGAGGGTCTGCTCCCGCTCATCGTTGCCGCCGCCGATGCCCGCACCACGCTGGCGCCCACGGCATCGATCTCATCAATGAAGATGATGCAGGGGGCATTTTCTTTAGCTTTTTTGAACAGGTCGCGTACGCGCGAAGCCCCGACGCCAACGAACATTTCAACAAATTCGGAGCCGGAGATACTGAAGAAGGGCGTGCCTGCTTCACCGGCGATCGCCTTCGCCAGCAGCGTCTTACCGGTGCCCGGAGGGCCGACCAACAGCACCCCTTTGGGAATGCGAGCCCCCACTGCCGTGAAACGCTCGGGCTTCTTGAGGAAGGTTACAACCTCTTGCAGCTCTTCCTTGGCTTCTTCGATACCAGCAACATCGTCAAACATCACGCCCGTATCGGCTTCCATTTGGAAACGCGCCTTCGACTTGCCGAAGTTCATCGCCTGGCCCGGTCCGCCCGGCCCGCCATTGCCAGAGCGACGGAACAAAAAGACCAAACCAATAATCAACAGCACTGGGAAGATCAAGTTGCTGAGCAGGCCCAAAACAGCACCGCCATTGCCGGGGGCATGGATGTCGAGATTGACATCCGCTGCGATCAGGCGATCGATTAGCTCGGGGCTGTTGCTGCCAGGCAGATCCACCCGCATCCGCTGAACTCGGTTATCCAATTCAGGATCAACCGCTTCCACGATGGCGGTACGTCCCCCTTCAAACAGGTCAACCGTCGTGACGCGACCGGCATCGAGGTACTCCAGGAAGCGACCATAGGTCATGCGAGTGTTTGCGGTATTGGCCGTATTCATGGCGCTGGCGCTGGGCGAGAAGCTACCCTGCCAGAAAAAGAAGCCAATCAGCAAAATGGGAATTGCCCAGAGGGCTACAAGTTTCCAAGAGAATTTCATAGGTGCTGCTGGCCTCAAAGGTTGGAACGGGTCTCGATTTGATCTTTTGGGGTTGATCTTTATGGGGTTGATCTTTGTAGGGCTAGAGTGCGGCTGGAGTCAGCCGCTATTCAGAATCAGCCGTGACTCGGCATCAGCGGTGACTCGGCATCAGCCGTGACTCGGCATCAGCCGTTACATCAGCCGCCAACTTGACCCTAGCTGCGCCACGGGGCCTGAACGCCCAGGGCCTCAAAACGCAAACTCAACGCCATTGGACTCAAATCGAGAGGGTGGAGTGGATCTGCTCTAAAACGAAGCGGTCGAGCCTAAGGTTGGTGCGGCCCGCCCTACTCCGAGGGCAAGCGCACCCAGGGCAAGCGCTGAATTAGAGGAATGTTTACTAAATTTAACGTATTGACCAGGTTCCAGGCAACCGCAGGTTGCTACAGCAGGCTTGGAATCGGCTAGGAGACGCTAAGGGAGGACAGGCTGAAGCAAAATCGTCGCGGGAAAACAAACCGCTTCGCCTGGGGCGATCGCCCCCCAGCTCGGCCAAAGCGCTCTCAGAATGTTAACAAAGGTAAAGAAGCTCGGTGGAGTATTTGGCCGGACTCGATAATGGCGAAAGGCCTTTCAGCTTTGGCTCCTGACGTGAGGCTGTGCCCTGGGCTGGGGCGAATGGGAAGATTCCCATCTGAGTCGATTGTCGCAGTGAATACGTCTGTGAGACATTAGAAAAATCCCGATTCCAGGAGCGCCAATAAATCTCATGTTCGGTAGCGAATCATTTTTTAAAAGAGTTTTCTTACTCGCCGCCACGGCACTGTTCTTCGTCTTCCAGCTCGCAGTCGGTACCGCTACCGCTGCTGAATTCGATGCGGATGCTCGAACGGTTAAGCTCAACCCAGCGGGAGACACCACCACCCTGACGGTGAAGCAGGCGGTCAAGGGGCAGAAGCTGTTTGGTTCCACCTGCAGCCAGTGCCACGCCAAGGGTGTGACCAAGACCGATCCCAATGTCGGCATGGATCCGGAGGCCCTGGCAAATGCCACTCCGCCTCGGGATAGCATTGAGTCCCTGGTGGACTACCTGAAGAATCCGACCAGCTATGATGGCGAGTTTGAGATCGCTGAGCTGCACCCCAGCATGAAGAGCACGGATATTTATCCGAAGATGCGCAACCTGTCCGATGAGGATCTGGCTGATATCTCTGGCTATGTTCTGATTGCACCGAAGATTTTGGGCAACCGCTGGGGTACGGGCAAGACTAAGTTTTAGGGTTGAGTTTGTTCTCGCAGCCCGGATGGTCAGGGCCTGTTTGCGGGGAAGCCGCACAAGTCAGGAGCCTGTTCAGATCTGGGAAGAGGGGTGCCATGGGGTGCCCCTTTTCCTTTGGGCTCGTAGCTCGGGACTTGCCGCCTCGGTGAAGCCCAGGCTGCTTGAACCAAGGCCTGGCCAGCCGAGACCTGGCCAGCCCAAGAATAGCCGAACCTGGCTGTCCTGATTCGGGCGATCGCGTTACCCTAGCCCAGGCTGCACCATCAGCCCCGAGTTCAGGATTCCAACCCTTGGCCCTGAAGTGCCTAGCTTCCGCCGAACTTGAATCCCCGAGCTTGAATCCGCTTCCCCTGTTTTTCTTGGCACAACCCCCATGGCCACCCAACTCCTCCCCCTCGCAGCGCTGCAAAAAATGCGCCGACATCTCCAAACGACCCTGACTGTACCAGCCCTGGAAAACAACCCAGGCCAAGCGGTCCTAGACGGAAAAGCTCCCCAAACCCTAGGGGAACTGGTCAATATGTTCCAGGGGCCAGCGGCGCTAGAAATCGCTGGGGACAGGGCTCCCAACCGGGAAGGGCGCTGGTTCGTCAGCTCGATCAATCCCGGCGATGCCCTGCTCCAGCTCAAGGGGCTGACGGTCAAGCCAGGCTGGCGACTAGTGCCCTATCTGCTGCGGACGGAGGATGGCGGGGTGGGCCACATCTGCGCAGTGCCGGAGGATGGCACAACGACGACGGCCCTGGAATCGGCCCTGCCCGAGGGGACGGAGTGGCATTATCCGCCCTTTCCTACGGGCGCAATGCACCATGCCATGATGGCCCTGGAGGGCGATCGCTCCCTGGGCTCCTACATGATTGCTTCGATGTTGCAACGGGAGATGAAGGAATTTGGGGCCCTGGGCAAGGATCGAGAATTTGCCCATCACCGCTTGGTGGACAAGGTGCCCCCGCAGGTGAAGTGGCGCTGGAAAGGCAAAGCAGCCAAGAATTTTGCGCCGAAGGTCAATGTTACGGACCAGGGCGCAGCGGTGGAGTTTTTTAGCTGTCGCACCCAGAAGCCCTACGCCCTGTATCGCCATTTCGATCGCTATGGCCTGGATGGATATTTGCCGGAATCGAAGGATGAGGCGATCGCCATCGCCAGCGATGAACCAGCCGCGATCGCCTGACCTGACGCGAACCGGACTGCTGCAACCAGCAGCCCGGCTCCTAGGCGGGCGATCGCGCCGCCCCAGCCTGGCCCTCCGATTCCAAGGGCAGCTCAACGCGCTCAATCTTGGCCCCAAGCTGGCGCAGCTTCTCATCCAGGCGCTCATAGCCCCGGTCCAGGTGGCGCAGCTCCTGCACCGTCGTCTTGCCCTGGGCCGCCAAGCCTGCCAGCACCAGCGCCGCCGAAGCCCGCAGGTCCGTGGCCATGACCGGCGCACCCGAGAGCGCTGCCGTCCCCGTCACCAAGGCCGTATCGCCCTGGGCTCGGATATTGGCCCCCATGCGCTGGAGTTCGGCCACATGCTGGAGACGATTCTCAAACATGGTTTCCGTGATGATGCTGTTGCCCTCCGCCAGGGTCATCAGGGCCATGAGCTGGGCCTGCATGTCCGTCGGAAATCCCGGAAAGGGCAGGGTGCGAATATCCACCGCTTTGTAGGCTGCTGCAGGAATCAAACGCAGAGCGTCGCTGCCTTCCTTCAGCACCTTGCAACCCATGGCTTCTAGCTTGGCAATCACCGCCGTTAGATGTTCTGGCACCACGGGGCCAACGGTGATTTCTGAATGGGTAATCGCCCCGGCCACCAAAAACGTGCCCGCTTCGATGCGATCGGGGATGATCGACCACTCGGCGCTGTGAAGCGTCTCGACGCCCTCAATGGTGATGGTGTTGGTGCCAGCCCCCTCGATTTTGGCTCCCATGGCAATGCAGAAATTGGCCAGATCGATCACTTCCGGCTCCTGGGCTGCATTATCAATCACCGTTTTGCCCTCGGCCAGGGTTGCCGCCATCATCAAGGTTTCCGTGGCCCCAACGCTGGGGCAATCCAGGTAGATTTTGGCCCCCTGGAGGCGACCCCGCTGACCGGGAACAGAGGCCTTGACCACGCCATGCTCAATCAGGACCGTCGCCCCCATGGCACGCAAGCCGCGCACATGCAGCTCCACGGGGCGCGCTCCGATCGCACAACCACCGGGCAGGGGAATGTGGGCGACGCCCAGGCGAGACAGCAAGGGACCGATCGCAAAGAAACTCGCCCGCAGCTTGCTGACCAGCTCATAGGGCGCTTGGGAGTGACCAATGTCGCTGGCATTGGCCTTGAGGCTGCTGCCCTGGTGCTCGATTTTGACCCCCAAAGCGGTCAAAATTTTGACCATGTTGTTGATATCTTCGAGCTGGGGCACATTGGAAATGTGGCAGTCCCCTGGGCAGAGCAACATGCCCGCCATGATCACAAGCGCTGAATTTTTGGCACCACTGACGCGGACGTGACCGCTGAGGCCATGGCCGCCAATGATTTCGAGAGCCGAGCGGTCCACCGTAGACTTGGCAGTCAACTGGGCAGTCGCTGGGGAAGCCTTGTGGGCAGTCTTTTGAAGAGCGGGGGTAATGGTCCTGTCCTCCTAGAGGTGAAGGTGGCAGACTCAACGGATACACCCCCCAGGCAAACGAGAGGAAGTTGAATCAGAGCTGTTGCTTAGGAAATCCTAATGGCGAGGGAACTGTCAAGCGGTCTCAGTCGGATCGCCCTCTGGGCCTCCCAGCCCAGGAACTCTAGCAAGCTAGGCTTTAGGCTACTGCGAAACTCAGCCTAAATTCAGTTTCCCGTAAGACTAAAACTTGTGCTCCCACGATGTAGCTTCGTTATCTGCCTGCAAGCCTGCCCGCCCCTTGGGCCAGTTCTATGGGCCAGTTCCACGGGCCAGTTCCATGGGCCAGGTTTAGAGCCCAAGTCTGGCCGTTGACAGCCCCGAGGCCTAACGTTTTTGGGTAATTTTGACTTTTCAGTTGACGAATTCCAGCTCTTGCTGAATCATGAGTAAGCGCTGCGAATCGGCGCCTAATTATGCGGAACTGGCGGAATTGGTAGACGCGCTAGTTTCAGGTACTAGTGCCCTCACAGGCTTCCGGGTTCAAGTCCCGGGTTCCGCATTCAAACTTTATATTGGCAGTATCCACAGCTTTGACCTTGGTCCGTTTGAGCCCGAGATCGCTGGTTGTGGATATTGGCTTAAGGAACGATAAGGGGTGCAGTTGCAGGAATCCGAGGCTCTGGGAGTGACCAGCCGCCAAAACCCCCTGATCAAGCAGCTGCGCAAGCTCCACAATGCCAAGGAGCGCAGCCGCCAGCAGCGACTGTTGCTGGAGGGAACCCATTTATTGGAAGCGGCCCTCCAGACCCATTACCCCCTGGAAACGGTCTGCTTCACGGACCATTGGCGATCGCGCCACCCCCATCTCTGGCAGCAGCTTACCCAGGCCGCAACGGATCCCACTACAGATGCCGTAGCCCATCCCCAAACCGGCCCCAGGCTGATTCAAGTCAGCGACCAGGTCTTGGCCAGCCTGACCACCACGCCCCACCCCGATGGCATCGTCGCTGCGGCCCGCCGCCACCCCCCCTGCAGGCCGCCCAACCTGTCCCAATCGCCCTGTAGCCTGGGCATCCTGCTGGAGACCCTCCAAGACCCCGGCAACCTGGGTACGATTATTCGCACGGCAGCGGCGACCGAGGTGGAGGGCCTCTGGCTGAGCCCGGACAGCGTCGGCTATGACCATCCCAAGGTGTTGCGGGCTTCGGTGGGCCAGTGGTTTCGGCTGCCCTTTGGGGTGGCTGACCAGCCAAGGTTGTTGGTGGAACAGGCCAAGGCGGCGGGCTTGCGGGTGGTGGCGACCCAGCCGGGCGCAACCCAGACCCATTGGGATTTGGATTGGTGCCAGCCCAGCTTGATTCTGTTGGGAAATGAGGGGGCGGGGCTGTCGGCGGAGTTGGCGGCCCTGGCCGATGAGGCGGTGGCAATCCCCCTGGCTCCGGGGGTGGAGTCGCTGAATGCAGCGATCGCCCTAGCCGTGATTCTCTACGAAGCCCAGCGACAGCGACGGCGATCGGCGGGGTGATGGTCCAAACTCAATTCTGAACGCCATCGCCAAGGCGCTCAGGCCGTCCCCAGACAGCCCAGGTTCAGCGCAGGGGTTCAGCGCAGTTTAAGATAAGGGTCGGTCAATTCGGGCCAGGAGAGGCACGTGAGCGATTTCAACTACGACCTAATCATTATCGGAGCCGGTGTCGGGGGCCATGGAGCGGCGCTCCATGCAGTAAGCTGTGGCCTCAAAACCGCCATTGTGGAAGCGGCAGAAATGGGCGGCACCTGCGTCAACCGGGGCTGTATTCCCTCCAAGGCGCTGTTGGCCGCCTCGGGCAAGGTGCGGGAACTCCAGGATGCCCAGCACCTCCAGAGCCTGGGGCTGACGGTGGGGCCGGTGGCGTTTGACCGCCAGGCGATCGCCGACCATGCCACCAAAGTCGTTACCCAGCAGCGCGAGGGCCTGATCGGCAGCCTCAAGCGCCTGGGCGTGGACATCCTCCACGGCTGGGGCAGCGTCACCGCCCCCCAGACCGTCACCGTTACGGGCGACGGCGGTGAACAAGTCCTCACCGCCAAGGACATTTTGCTCGCGCCCGGCTCGGTGCCCTTTGTGCCCCCCGGTGCGGAAATCGATGGCAAAACCGTCTTCACCAGCGACCATGCCGTCAAGCTCGAAAGCCTGCCCAACTGGATCGCCATCGTCGGCAGCGGCTACATCGGCCTGGAGTTCGCCGATGTCTATTCGGCCCTGGGCTGCGAGATCACGATGATCGAAGCCCTGGATGTGTTGATGCCCGGCTTTGATCCGGACATCGCCAAAATCGCGGAGCGCACCCTGCTCACCCCCCGCGACATCGAAACCTATAGGGGCGTCTTTGCCACCAAAATTATCCCCGGCTCCCCGGTGTTGATCGAACTGACCGATGCCAAGACCAAGGAAGTGATTGAAACCCTGGAAGTGGATGCCTGTCTGATTGCCACAGGCCGCATCCCCGCTGCCCGCAACCTGGGCCTCGAAGCCCTGGGCGTGGACCTGGGCCGTCGCGGCTTTGTGCCGGTCAATGACCATTTGGCGGTGCTCCAGGCCGATGGCACCGCCATTCCCCACCTCTACGCCATTGGCGATGCCACGGGCAAGCTGATGCTGGCCCACACGGCTTCGGCCCAGGGCATGGCGGTGGTGGAGACGATCTGCGATCGCCCCCGCACCGTGGACTACAACGTCATTCCCGCTGCGGCCTTTACCCACCCCGAGGTCAGCTTTGTCGGCCTGACGGAACCGGCGGCCAAGCAGCAGGCCAAGGGAAATGGCAATTATCCAGTCAAGGCTGTGCGGACTTATTTCAAAGCCAATGCTAAAGCGATCGCCGAAGGCGAAACCGATGGCATCGCCAAGCTCATCTTCCGCCCCGACACCGGGGAAATCCTGGGAGCCCACATTTTCGGCCTCCATGCCGCCGACCTGATCCAAGAAGCCGCCAACGCCATGGCCCAGAAGGTTTCTGTCACGGATCTGGCCTTCTCCATCCACACCCACCCGACCCTATCTGAGGTTTTGGATGAAGCCTTCAAGCGAGCGGCGGGCGCGGGGGCAGGCCACTGATTCTGTCATCCTCTGCGGCCATGTCATCCTCTGCGGCCATGTCTTCCACGGGGAGATCTCCCAGCAACCTATCCCCAACCATGCAAATTCGTCGCCGCGCCCTCAATCCTGTTGTCCGTGTCGCGGACATGAGCTTCAAAACCAGCCTCAGCGGAGATCAGCCCAACAACATCCTCGAAGAAATCGTTTGGCACAAGGAAACTGAAGTCAACCGGATGCGGGAGAAAACGCCCCTGGCCCAGCTTCAGGCCCAGATGCGATCGGCCCCGCCGCCGCTGGACTTTCTGGGGCGCTTGCAGGCCCAGCCGACGGTGCCCAGCGTGATCGCAGAGGTCAAGAAGGCATCTCCCAGTAAAGGGGTGTTTCGGGAGGACTTTGATCCGGTGGCGATCGCCCAATCCTACGCCCGCAACAACGCTGCCTGCCTCTCAGTGCTCACCGATGCGGAGTTCTTCCAGGGCAGCTTCGAAAACCTCACCCTGATTCGCAAAGCGGTGGACCTGCCCCTGCTTTGCAAGGACTTCATCCTTTACCCCTACCAAATCACCCTGGCCCGTGCCCATGGAGCCGATGCCATCCTGCTGATTGCCGCCATTCTCTCCGATCAAAACCTGCAATATTTCCTCAAAATCACCAAGCTCATGGGCATGACCGCCCTGATCGAGGTCCACACAGCGGCGGAGCTGGAGCGGGTTTTGGCCCTGGAGGGCGTGGAGCTGATCGGCATCAACAACCGCGACCTGGCGACCTTTCACACCAGCTTGGACGTCACCTGTGACCTGCTCCAGCAGTACGGATCGGGCCAAGAAAGCCGCCTCGGGGGCATCACCCTCGTCAGCGAATCGGGAATGCACAGCCCCCAGGACCTCCAGCGCGTGGCCCAGGCCGGAGCCACCGCCGTGCTGGTGGGCGAATCGCTGATCCGCCAGCCGGATCCGGGAGCGGCCCTGGCGGCACTGGTGGCTCCATCGCACCCCGGTGGGTCAGGCTCCAGTCCCAAGCTAGATTCACCGTCAGCCTAATGGCCGGCGGTGTGATTCGTTTTGGGCAGTGAATGTTGTCTTGGGTAACAAATGCTCAGATCTCCCTGGACCGATGTAATGTTCGGCACTTACAACTGGTTCCATAAAAGGTACTGAGCGTTTACAACTAATACAGTGACCGTTGTTAGGCAGGGCGATCGCAGTCCAGCAGTGACCACAGTCCAGCAGTGACCACAGTCCAGCAGTGACCACAGTCCAGCAAAGCCAGCATCTTTCTAACCCCAGGGAATTGCGAGCCCAGCCTTGCCAGCCTGAACCATTTCAAAACAATCCTATTTAGGGGAAATCCCTGTGGATCCCATTCCATTGCCATCACCCATCCACTACGAGGTTCCGCTACGGCTCCTAGAGCAGCAAGCGAGCTTTGCAGTGGCCCACCACCCCACTCAACGCCAGATGATGTATGAGCTAATTGCCACCCTGCGCAAGGCCATGTCCCAACAAAAGCGCCTTGAGGAGAGCTGTAGCCGAGATGGCTTGGTCTTCGACCACCGCTGGGGCATTGATGGGGCCTCCTTCGGTCTGTCGAGCATCTCAACGGATCAACAGACGTCAGCCCCCCCGACTTAAACTCGGGGCTTGACTTAAACTCGGGGCTTGACTTAGACAGTTTGGCTTAAACAACAGTTTGGCTTAAACAGTTAAGCCAGTAAGCGCTGACTACCCCGCTGAGATGGGCTTTGCTACGGACTTCCAAGTACTTCCCAAGTTCGGATTCACTCTATGGCCCGATTGTTCCGTGCGCTGCGTCATGGCACGACGCGCCGAGCGCATTGGGGGAAGGGACGCCCAATCCTGGATCTCTAATCCTGGATCTCTATCCTAGATCTCTAATTCTGTATCCAGAGATCAAGCAGCTCTAGGGAAAAATTTGTACTATTCCCATGGGCTATTCACTCCCAAGGCTATCTCTGCCCTCAGCGCTGCGCCTGGCCCGAGAGATCCCCCCCTAAACCGCCCTACTCTAAACCACCCCCATGGGAAGCGCTTCTCCCCAACTCACCTCGACCCCGGCCCCCAACCTGGCTCCTGCCGTCCATCCCCCCAAGCTCGTTGCCTTGGGAGATAGCCTGGTCTATGGCTACGGCGATCCAGAGCAGGGCGGCTGGGCCGAGCTGCTGCGCCGCCACTGGATGGGCCAAACCCTATCTGCCGGTGCTCCGAACAGTGCCGTCCTGGGCCCTGGTGCTCCCAGCCCTGGCGCTCCCAGCCCTGGCGCTCCCAGCCCGGTGCTCTACAACCTGGGCGTGCGGGGCGATGGCGTCTTCCAGGTCTGGCAACGCTTGGAGGGCGAATTTTCCCAGCGAGGGGAGCTGCGCAGCCGGTTACCCGATGGCATTCTTTTATCCGTGGGCGTGAATGACTCCGCCCAGCTCGGTCGCTTCGGTGGCCGCAATGCCATGGAGCTGGGGCGGTTTGAAGGGGCGATCGCCCAGCTCCTAGACCAAGCCCAGCGCCTGGCTCCGACCTACTTCATCGGCATGGTTCCCGTGGATGAAACCCGGATGCCCTTCCTAGACTGCTTTTACTACAGCCACGAGCAGCAGCAGCGCTACGGCCACGTCACCCGCCTAGCCTGCGAGTCCCGCCAAATTCCCTATCTGGATCTCTTTGACCCCTGGCGCAGCCGGGGAGCGCTCTGGTGCCAGGCCCGCCTCTGTGCCGATGGGCTCCATCCCAACTCCCTGGGCCACCGCGAGATCTTCCAGACGCTGCTGGCTTGGACGGCCCTGGACTCAATTTGATAGCACTGCCCTAATTCAGATCGCACCCATAGGAACGCAGCCTAGAACGCAACCCAAGAACGCGGCCTCGGCTCCAGCCCGGCAGGCTGGGCTAATCCCGCGCTAATCCCGCGTCCAGATCACCTCGCCGCCCGGTTGATCAATCAGCGTGATGCCCTCGGCCTTGAGTTGATCGCGAATGCGGTCCGCTTCGGGATACTGCTTGGCTGCCTTGGCTGCCTTGCGCTGGTCAATCAGCGCCGCGATCGCCCCAGCATCCAGCCCGCCCCCAGCTTCTTCAGCCCCAGCTTCTTCAGCCCCAGCCTTCAGGCCCAGCACCCCCGCCAGGGTGACCAAGGTGTGCCAGCGCCGCTGGAGCAGTTGGGGATCTTGGGCGGGATTTTCTGGCCCATTGCCCCCATGGCTGAGAATATTACCGATGCGACGCAGATCCTTGGCCAGCTCAAACAGCACCGCCAGGGCCGCAGCGGTGTTGAGGTCATCATCCATGGCGGCATTGAAGCGATCGCAGATCTCTGCCAGGGGCTCTAGGGCCTGACTCCCCCAGCCCAGTTGCTCGCTAAACTGTTGAGCAAACAACAACCCATCCTGGAGGGTCGCCCAACCGTTGGCCGTGGCGGCGATCGCCGCCTCTGTAAAGTCAATCGGCTTGCGATATTGGCCCTGCAACAAAAACAGCCGCAGCACCATGGGATCAACCCCAGCCTCATCCAGGGTTTTACGAATCGTCGTGAAATTGCCCAGGGACTTGGACATCTTTTCGCCCCCCACATTGACCATGCCATTGTGGAGCCAGACCCTGGACAGGGGCTGGCCCGTGACGGCTTCGGACTGGGCGATTTCATTTTCATGGTGGGGAAACTGAAGGTCCGCTCCGCCCATGTGGATGTCGATGCTGTCGCCGAGGCGATCGCGCACCATGGCCGAACATTCAATGTGCCAGCCCGGACGGCCCCTGCCCCAGGGAGAGTCCCAAAACGGTTCGTTGGGCTTAGCGGCTTTCCACAGGGCAAAGTCAAAGGGATCCTGTTTTTTGGGCTCCTGGGCGGTGGGCATGGCTGGAAGGGGATCGGCGGACAAATTCACCGCCTGGCTCGCCCCAGCCGGGGGGACGATCTCAACCCGACCACTGCGCCCCGCTTCCATATCCTCTAGCCGACGGTGGGAGAGCTTGCCATAGCCCTCAAACCTACGCACACTGAAATAGACATCGCCTTCGGATGCATAGGCAACGCCCCGCTGCTCCAGCTCATGGATCAGCCGCTTGATGCCATCTAAACTGTGGGTGGCACGGGGATAGGCATCCGCTTCCAAAACATTGAGCCGGGCCATGTCCTCCATATAGGCCGCAATGTATCTTTCAGACACTGCCTCCATGGTCGAGTTTTCGGCCAGGGCTCGTTTAAGAATCTTATCGTCAATGTCCGTGAAGTTCTGGACATAGGTGACCCCATAGCCCCGCCAGAGCAGGTAGCGGCGCAGCACATCCCAGGCCACATAGCAGCGAGCATGGCCCAGATGGCAATGGTCATAGACCGTGACGCCACAGCAGTACATCTTGACCCGGCCCGGATCTTGGGGCTCGAAGGGTTCTTTTTGGCGGGTAAGGCTGTTGTAGAGCTGGAGGGCCATGGTTTGGAGCTGAGGGCTGGGGACTGGGGGGGGCAGGACAAAAACGTTGCTCGGTTGGCGATCGCGCTTGTTTGCAATCTCTATGCGCCACTTATTGTAGGGGCTGGTTGCAGCCTTGGGGCCCATTCCTGCGCTGGCCCTGATGGCTCCATGTTTTGGCCAGCCTGCCCAAACGCCCATACCGCGCTAAATTGATGCCTTGTCTTGCTGTCTGGTCTTGCTGTCTTGTCTTGCTGTCTGGTCAAAGACTAAGCTTCTGGACAGTCAAAACTTGCTGATACATCTAAGGATTGAGATTTTCAACGAGATCCGGTGGTTTAGAGGGGTGTCGCCTGTGTCGATTTTTCTGGTCGAGTAATTGATGGAGAAGTAGGCCCTGTCTACTGTTGGCTAAAACCGGTAGCTGTAGATGCTGTAGTGAAATTCGGACGACCTGCTCGGTGGGATAGCCATGGCTGGGTAGGGTGCGAAACCAGACCGGGAAGTGTGCGATATATTTTGTGGAAGCTTGAGGTAGATGCTTCAGAGCGGCAGGATCTCTCTGAAAATGGTTTTTCACCTGAGTTCGACAGCTCGCAAAATCCTGCGCCCAGCCGCCTAGGGATGAATCCCAAGGCTAAGAACTCATGCCCGCTAAAGCGGGCTAAAACCCCCGCCGCTACTGGGTC